>NZ_JBHWIE010000170.1:0-15769 GCF_042732085.1 Actinosynnema sp. NPDC059797 | reverse complement strand
GTTTGCCGGTTCTCCCCGTATGTGGGTTCGGTCGCCGTCCGTGTGGGGGGGGCCGGGGGGGCGGCTGGACCTGCTTGGGTGGGCCTCACTACAGGGGCGTCGGTCCTTCGACATCGGCCTGGCACCAACGGCCAGCGGCCCCCGGAGGGGGCCGCCTTGATGAAGAAAAGAAACTCTGAACACACCGTCAGTACGTGCGGCGGATCTCTCGTAGCTGGTCTAGGTACGACTCGGCCTCGGCTTCGCCTGAGAAGCGGTCACTGAGCACAGCAGCCAAGTCCTGGGACACCATTGCTAGAGAGGGCAGCGACCGTCGTTCACCTGACAGGGCTCGTCGGCCAAATGTCACTGCTCCTTCTAGGTCGCCCTCACGAGCTGCGGCCACGCCCAAGGTGATCCGGGCTTCCGCGATCCGCATGGGAGCACGCTCGAACCCGTTGAAGTCGGTTGCTCCCCGGATGACCTCATCGGCCAGAGTGCTTGCCAAGCGGTCATCACCGACGTGGCGGTAGCAGTCCATCGCGTAGAAGTCGAACTTCAGCGGGTCCACCACGAAGTGGTTGTCGATGTTGTCCGGGTAGGGCATCGAGTCCAGGAGCACGCGGCCTCGCTCAAGTGCGTTCTCCATCTCGAGTTGGCGGCCCATGCGTGCCCACGCCTTGGCTTCCTGTGCGATCAGTTGAACACCAACGGAGTGGTTGCCCGACACGGCCTGCCCGGCCTGCGCTGCGGCCACCACTCCTCTGTAATCGCCAGAGGTGAGGGAGAACCATGCCTTCATCTCGTGAGCCCACCCGAGGATGCCCGCGCTGCCGACCTCTTGCCCGAGGTTGAGCGCGGCACGCCGTGTGGCTTCGGCGGCCCGTCGATCGCCCATGTCGTACTCAAGGCACCCCACCAACAGCGCAAGCCAACCAGCCAACTCCAGAGTGTCTCGTCGTTGGGAGAAGCTGAGGCGCTGTTCTTGCATCTCCACGATGCGGCGCAACCATCGTCGTCCCTCGATCACCAACTCGTCAGGACGGCTGTGGGCGTACTCGGAGCAGAGTCGATCGACTGTGATGCGCAGGGCCTGCAACGTCGCCTCGTTGATCGAGGACGCCTGCAAGCGGGACACGATTTCCATGGTGTCCATGCCTGTCGCGTTCACGATCTCCAGTCCAGAGTCGGTGCGGTTCTCAGGTGGGAACAGGGCTGTGGTGACGGTGTGGAGTGCGGCGGCAATGATCGGCGCGTAGTGCTGGCTCGGCTTGTTCTCGCCCCGCTCCCACGCCTTCCAGCGTCGGACCAAGTGATCAGGGTCGGGAAGCGCTTCATCGGTGTGCTGGCGCATCTGCTCGGCGGCTTCAGCTTGAGACCAGCCGCGGGCTTCGCGCAGCGCTCGGATGCGCCGCGCCCAACTCGGGACGTCACCAGCCATTGCGCTACCTCCTGGCCTGTCCTCTACCTGCTTCGAGTGTGTCACCGGCCTGCGGGTGACGGCAGGTGTCACGGTGGTGATGCGGCCTTGTCACCGTGTCACCACCTCTGACACCTAACGCAACACTGTGGTTACGCTGCGCTGAAGTCGATGCTTGAAGCATGGATGCCACACCTGACGACCTCCAAGTGATCAGCCATCGGATACACCGCATCCAAGCCCTGGTCACGAAGACGGATCAGCGCCTGCAGCGCCTTGAGGATCAGCCGGACTTCAGGCGCTTCGTTCTTCGAGGCGACTCACCCGCTCTGCCAAGGCCTCCACGGTGGCCTGAAGCTGATCAAGCTGGTTGATGATCGTTTGGACATCGATCTTGTGGACTTGCGCCGGCTCGGCGTTAACGAACACGCCAACAGCGGGCCTCAAGGTTACCCAGCCTTCGTCTTGCAGAACCTTGAGTGCCTTCTGAAGCGTCGCCAGGGCGACTCCGTGCTCTTCGGCGAGCTTCCGGTTGCCCGGCAGTTTCTCCAAGGGGGCAAGCCGTCCGGACGCGATCTCGTCCTTGATCGACTGAACCACTCGTTCGTAAGCCGCAAGACCAGGCGTCGCATCCACGTCCTAAGTCTAAGGGGCACTGAACCACACTGACCTATGTCAGAGTAGTCTGATCTATGTCAGACCGATTGAGGAGGACACCGTGGCTCTCAGCAACATCCCGGTCCTGTTGGACGGTTACACGCTTCAGATCACCGAGGTTCCGACGCTGAAGATGCGGATGGACGAGCAGACCAAGCAGGAGGTTCCGGCGACGGACCGGGACGGTGCGCAGTTGTTCGTGGTGCGCCTGTTCGCCAAGCCGCCGGCAGGGCCGTCCGGTCGTCGGGGCAAGGGTGACGAGATCGCGGTGACGCTGACGACGGACCCCGGTGACGGCTTTGAGGAGGGGGACCGGGTGGACCTGGTGGACCCGACGGTGTCGATGTGGTCGAACGACTTCGGTGCGGGCTTGTCGTTCCGGGCGGTGGCGTTGGTGCCGCGTGTGCGGTCCTCGGCTGCGGCCTGACGTTCTGATGCTTGGTTGCCCCGCCCGGTAGGCCGGTGGCCCGTTCGAGTCGGGCCGGTGGTGCGTGTGACCTGCGTTCGTCCACTGGATTGGTGTGCTGCCCGTTCGAGTCGGGCGTAAGGGCGTGCGGTCTTGTTGTTTGAGAATTCCACAGTGGATAGAGACTTGCCTGAATCCGGCGCTTTCCTGGCGATTTTCGCCGGGATGTTCGGTGGTGTCAGGGGTGTGCAGAACGGTCCTGACACCTGCCGTGCGTCCCGAAAACGGAGGAAGTGATCTATGTGGCCAGGCTTGACGGTGTTGTCTCGGTGGTGGACAAGGCGCGGAGTGATCACCCTTACGTGATGGCGGTTCCTCTGCCTCGTGTTTACCGCATGTTGTCGCAGCGGAAGATGGAGGCGGTCCCGTTGTGGGAGGGGAAGTTGGTGTCCGCCCTGATCGATGCCGGTGAGTTCGCGCTGGGTTCTCGTCGGCTCGATCTGGAGTGCGACGGGAACACGCGCACGGTGCAGGTGATCGAGGTTTCGGCGTAGACGCGAAACGGTTCTGAGACCTGTTGTGCGTTTGGAAGGGAGTCGGTGTGGCGATGGTGGAGGTAACTCCAGCGTTGCGGCAGGCCGCGCTGCTGTTCGCGGTGGCGCAGCACCTGACCGCCAATCCGCACCTGCATCCGGTGTGGGTGCAGGGAAACGACTTGCAGCTTGTTCATGATGCGTCCGCGGTGGATCTGTTGGCGTGGGCGGACAGCCTGACGAATCAGTGTGTCACGGTGTCGGACATCAAGGGGCAGGCGTTCGTCTACGTGACGGGTTCGCTGGGAAGCGGTACGGCGACTGTGTGGAACGTGGTGCCCGGCCTGCTCGGCTGGCTGGAGCTGCCGCGATCTGCGTATGGGGAACCAATCGAGTTGGACCTGTTGCGCCGGTTCGTGTCCATGCGGAACGGCGGTGGTCCCGGTGAGTGAGGACCTGTTCGGCAACGAGGTTCCGGACGTGCCGCTGTCGAAGGACACGTCGCGGCGGATCAGCAACGACATGGAGCAGGTGCGCATGATCGCCCAACGTGCGGTCGACGGCACGACGTACCTGCTCGGCGCGAAGTCGAAGGTCTACCAATTGGTGGACTCGATCCGGATGCGGCCGGTGCCGTTGTGGGAGGCCGGGGTGGTGCTGCAACTGCTCGACAGCGGCATGTTCACCCGCGGCGGCAAGACGAAAACCATGCTGTGCGGCGCGGTCCGTATCTCGGTGACCTGGGTCAACGTGCCGTTGTCGACCAAGAAGACGCTGAGCCGGTGGGCCGCGTTGCGGGTGCCCCAGACGTGGGCCGCTGCGGCTAATCAGAAGGGAGCGTGACCGGTGGCAGAGATTCTGAACGCTCGGGCGGTGAAGAGGTACGGCGAGTTCGTCGGCGCGATCGATTTCACCACGGAGCAGTTCCCGCAGGTGCGGAAGCTGATCGGCCGCATGAAGGTGTCCAATGTTCCGGCGGGTTCGTGGCGGGTCGCCAAGCCCGACGAGTTGCGCATGATGCTGGAGAAGGCGTTGCGCAGCTTGGAGGCGCTCAAGGCGCAGGCGCAGAAGTACGAGGCGGAACTGAAGTCCCGCGAGTGGAAGGTGTGACGTGTCGCTCCAGTTGGACAACGCCATCAGCGAGATCAACACGGCCATGACGCAGTTGCGGGACGCGGTGAAAGGCATCCCGGCGCGTCGTGAGGGGTTCAAGAAGCTGCACGACGAGTTCACCAAGGACGTGGCGACGTTGACCACGGCCTTGTCCTATGCGCGGGGCATGTTGGACGAGAACGCGGCCAAGCGCAAGAAGAAGTCGAAGAGCGAGTAACGCGCGTCCGGACTCGGTGCGGCCGACCACTCCTGTTCACGTGGGTGGTCGGCCGTTGCCGTGTCCGGGCCTTGCGCACAACCGGGTCTGAACAGAAGGGACACATGATGTTTCGCAAATCGAGAGGCCGTTCCCGGCGCAATCCCGGTGCGGAGTTCCGGGCGGTGGTGTGGATGGTGCGCCACCCCGGCATGACCGGTGCCCCGATCGCGGTGGCGGCGGCCATGGACAAGTTCGGCCCCACCCCGGTAGGCATGGCGGCCGGTGTGGTCGGGGCGGGCATGGGCGCGTGGTACCGGGGCCACCCCGACACCTTCGACACGATCGCCGCGCCGCTGCTGCGGTCCTGGCGTCGGCGCTGGGCCGGTGCCTACGTCGGGCGTCGGTGGGCGGATCTGATGGCGGCCTGCGACCTGACCCGCACCCACTCCCGCACAGGTCGGGTGTTGGTGCCCCGGGTGATGGGGGTGCGGTCGTGGTCGCCCTCGATCGACACCGTTCGGGTCAAGCTCGTGCCGGGGCAGTCAGTGCGGTCGGTGGTCGACAAGGCCGAAGAGTTGGCTGACACGCTCAAGGCCCAGCGGGTGGCGGTCGAACGCGGTGAACCCGGTGAGGTGGTGTTGATCGTGCAGCGTGACGAGCCGTTCACACACCTGATCCCGTCACCGGACATGCCCGAGGAGGTCGCCGACGTCGATCCGAAGTCGTTGTACCTGGGTGAGGACGAGTTCGGCCGCGACTACTGCGAGCCGCTGTTCGGCACGCACTTCCTGCGGGCCGGTGCGACCGGTGCGGGTAAGAACTCGATCCCGGCGCAACGGTTGCGGCAGGCAGCCCCGTTGATCCGCGCCGGTCTGGTCCGGCCGTGGGTCATCGACCCGAAGATGCTGGAGTGGGCCTGGGCCAAGCCCATTCTCGACGGCCGTTACGCCGACAACCCGACCGACGCCCACGAGCTGATAGAGGCGTTCGTGGTCAACATGGAGCGCAAGCAAAAGCGGATGCAGCGCGAAAAGCTGCGCAAGGCCCCGTTGTCGGAGGAGTACCCGGTCGACTGGCTGATCTTCGACGAAATCGGCTACATGATGGCCTACCGCCCGGACTACGCGCACTCGATCACCGAGAAGGCCGCGATCATCGCCTCGATGGGCCGCACCACGCACGACGTGTTGGAGGCGTTTGTGCAGGAGCCCACCAAGGACACCGTGCCGATCCGGGAGCTGCTGCCGCACCGGGTGTGCCTGCGGGTCACCGACTCGGGCCACCCGGACATGGTCCTGGGGGACGGGATGCGCAAGCGCGGCGCGGTCGCCGACGAGATCCCCGAGGGTGAGGACACCGCCGGAATCGGCTTCGCCAAGGCCCCGCGGCGTCCCCAGCCGCGCCGGGTGCGCATCGCCTACACCGACGACGCCCAGCTTGACGAGCTGGTCTCGTTCGTCCGCACCCCGGGTCTGCGCGCCGTCTCCTGACCCACCCCTACCCCGCTCGCCTCGCCTACCTGAAAGGGAGGTCTGTTTGCCATGCCCGCCAACGGTTCCCGCTCGCTGGACCGCATCTTCCGCACCCTCTACGGGCTGATGCGTTCCCGTCACCTGCCCCGCCCGGACCGGCTCGTGATCTCCACCCGGTCCCGCTCCGCGCACGCCGAGTTCACCACCGGCACCCCGCCGGACCTGCTCGCCGCCGCGCTGCTGTGGTGCACCGGCCTGCACGGGATCAGCCTGGCCTGGACCCACCGTCCCGGCGGCGTCCTGGCCCTGGCCGCGACCGGACGCACAGCTGGGGGCGTCTGCCTCGGCCTGGCCTGCTCGGTGCCGCTGTCCGGGCTGGCCGCGCGGGTGGTCGACCTCGGCCCCACCCGGGTCGTCACGCTGGCCGGTGCGTTCCGGCTGGCCGAACACGCCACCGACACGGCCACCTTCGACGAGGTCGCCCACCTGGTCGCCGCCTCTCGTGCCGCCTCGACCGGTGCGGAGGTGGCGGCGTGAACCCCACCGACCACCCCGGCTACGTCGGACACCGGGCGCTCATGCTCGCCCTGTTCGGCCCCTCCGGACGACCCCCGGTGTGGCGTGCCGACGCCGCGTGCGCTGACCAGGACACCGAGACGTTCTTCACCTCCGCCACCTCCGCCGACGCCCTGGCGGTGTGCGCCGGATGCCCGGTGCTCGACCGGTGCCGCGCCGACAACCACGCCTGGGAGTCGGCCACTCGGTCCCGCCGCTTCTACGCCTCCGGCGTCGTCGGCGGACAGACCGCTTCCACCCGCAACCAGACCTATTACCCCCGCAACCGCGAACAGTCCCGAAAGGACGTGGCGTAGATGCAGCTCCAGGTCGTCATTCCCGTCAAGCGCACCACCCTTCCCCGTCTCGCCGGAGTCCTGGCGGTCGCGGTCGTGTCGTTGGTGGTCATGTGGGCGCTGTTCGGCTGGCTCGGTGCGCTCGTGCTCGCCCTGGTCCTGTCCGCCCTGGCCCGCCTGCTGCTGCGCGCCGCACGCGGCCAGTAGCCCTTGAAAGGAGGTGCACCGTCGTGAAGCTGCGCCGTACCAAGCCCGCGGGCTCCCCGGCCGACCAGCCCGACCGGTCGGGGACCCGCGCGGTGCGCCGACTGCGTCACAAGCTCGCCGAAGCGCACGACGTGCACGCCCTGTCCGCCGACCCGCTGTTGGGCGCGGTCACCGCCGAACGCTTCCGCGTTTCGGTCACCCGCACCATGTGGTTCTTCCTCGCCGTGGGCCTGGGCTTCACCACCACCGGGGTTCACGACTTCCTCGCCGGAACGCTCCCCGTCACCGACCCCCTGTGGTGGGGAGCCTGGCTGGTCGAACCCGCCCTCGCCGGAATCCTGATCAACCTCCTGCGCTGGGAAGCGCAGATGATCGCCGCCGGAATCGAGATCAACAGCCGCTGGGTCGGCGGGCTGAAGTGGGTCCTGCTCGCCGCGACCCTGATCACCAACGTCTGGTCGGCGCTCACCCCGTCAACCGGCCCGATCAAGTCCGGCAACGTCTTCCTGCACCTGCTCATCCCGCTCGTGGTGTTCCTGCTCGCCGAAGTCATGCCGGTCATGCAGGCCCGCTGCATCACCGCCCGCGACAACGCCCTCAAAGCCCTCCCGGCGCACGTCGACACCGCACCGCCCGTCGACCCCGCTCCGGCCGTTGACACTTCCGCGGCTGACGACCCGTCCCTTGATGCCCCGATGGCTCGACCCGTCGCGGAGCACGCTCCGGTGCCCGCGCCCGCCGTCGATCCGGTCCAGGCGGTCTCCGCGCTGCGGTTGCCGCCGCACATGAGCCACGCCCTGACTACCCGCATCGGCGAGTTGGGCCGCCCGCTCGACGCCCACGAAGTCGGTCAGCTCCTGGGCGTCCCGGACGCCTTCGCCGCCCGCGTCGCCGACCAGCTCGCCGCCTGACCACGAGCACCGACCGCCACCCCTGCGGCCGGTCGCTCCACATGGGGCGGGCACGACCACTCCCCGGTCGTGCCCGCCCTTCGTCGTTCCGGCCCCTGACAGCCCTACAGCCCCGAAGGAGGTGCCTCGTTGTTCACCCTGGAAGACCGCATCACCGCCCGCCTGCGCGCCTCCGACTACCGCGACTGGCGCGACAAGGTCACCGCCACCGGCGGATGCGCCCAACCCGTCCGGCTGGCCGGCAGCTGGCAGGTCCAGCACGCAACCACCGGCGCCCTGCTCGACTGGCACGGCGGTGACGTCCTGGTGCCCTGCGGCAACCGCCGCGAGTCGGTCTGCCCGGCCTGCTCCGACCGATACGCCGCCGACGCCTACCACCTGATGCACGCCGGACTCTCCGGCGGCTCCAAGGGCGTCCCGACCACGGTCACAGAGAAGCCGCGGCTGTTCGCCACCGTCACCGCACCGTCGTTCGGGCCGGTCCACAACCAGCCCACCACCCGCACCGGCAAGCGCCGCCCCTGTGCGTGCGGCGACTACCACCACGACGCAGACCCGCGCCTGGGCGCGCCGCTCGATCCCGGCACCTACGACTACGTGGGCTCGGTGCTCTGGCAGGCCAACGCGGGCAAGCTGTGGCACCGCCTCACCATCGCCCTGCGCCGCGCCCTCGCCCGCGCCGCCGGGCTGACCGTGCGCGAGTTCCGCCACCACGCCCGCGTCTCCTACGCCAAGGTGGCCGAGTACCAGCGGCGCGGCCTGGTCCACTTCCACGCCGTCATCCGCGTCGACGGCCCCGCCGGTCCCACCGACCCCGCCCCGGCCTGGGCGACCGCCGAACTGGTCGAGCACGCCGTGACCGCCGCCGCCCGGTCGGTCGAGGTCGACCAGGAACGCCCGGACGGCTCCACCATGACCCTGCGCTGGGGCGCACAGGTCGACGTGCGCCGCATCCGGCCCACCTCGACGCACGAGGTCGAAGAGAACGGCGAGATCAGCGAAACCCGGCTCGCCGGGTACGTCGCCAAGTACGCCACCAAGGGCACCGGCAAGAGCGAAGCCGCCGACCGGCCGATCCGCTCCCAACTCGACATCGACCACCTGCGGGTCTCAGACCACCACCGCCGCATCATCCAAACTGCTTGGGACCTCGGCGGCCGTGACGAGTTCGCCAAGCTCAACCTGCGCCGCTGGGCGCACATGCTCGCCTTCCGCGGGCACTTCCTGTCGAAGTCGCCGACCTACTCGACCAGCTTCAAGGCCATCCGTGAGGAACGACGCGCGTTCCGCACGGTCGAACTCCTCGACCGCCTCGGCCACGAACCCGACACGGTTCTGCTGGTCCACGACTGGACCTACACCGGCTCCGGCCACCGCAACGACGCCGAACGCGAACTGGCCCTGGCCATCGCAGAACGAACCCGTGAGCAGCGCAAACGCAAGTACGAACAGGAGGCAGCCGCATGACCAAGCTCTGGGGGATGAAGGAGGTCGCCGACTTCCTGGACGTCCCGATCAACACCCTCTACCAGTGGCGCACCAAGAAGTACGGTCCGCCCGGCAAGCGCATCGGCAAGTACGTGCGGTTCGTCCCGGACGACGTGCGGGCCTGGGTCGACGCGCAGCCCAGCGGGGTGTCCTGATGGCGCGGCCACGGCTGCCGGTCGGCACGCACGGGGAGATCAGGTGCTACCCGATGCGCAGCGGCAAGTACCGGGCGATCACGAACTACCGCGACTACGACGGCGTGTTGCGCCCGGTAGAACGGGTGGGCAGGAGCGAGACCAACGCCAAGAACAACCTCAAGGTGGCCCTCCGCGACCGCGCCCGCGCCGTGGTGGGGGAGGAGGTCACCGACAAGACCAGGATCACCGCCGTCGCGGACATGTGGCTGCGGGAGCTGGACGAATCGGGCAAGGCACTGCGGACCAAGCGGACCTACCGGGAGACCTGGACCCGTGACCTGGTTCAAGCGGTCGGGGAACTGACCGTGCGGGAGGTGACCGTGGCGACTGCCGAACGGGTGCTCAGGGCCATCCGGGACCGGGCGGGCCTGGGCAGCGCCCGACACGCGAAGGTGGTGCTCACCGGCATCATGGGCTTGGCCGTGCGCTACGGTGCGCTGGACACCAACCCGGTTCGGGAGATCGGCGCGCTCGGCACGAGCAAGAAGGCCCGGCAGGAGCCGAAGAAGCTCACCGAGATCACGTGGGACGAGTACCTGGGCCTGCGCGCGTTCCTGGTCGCCTCCCCGGCGGCGGCGCGAGCCGACCTCGTGGACCTGGTCGACGTGCTGGCCGCGACCGGCGCCCGGATCGGGGAGCTGCTGGCGCTCGACTGGTCACGGATCGACGCGGACGCTCGGACGCTCCGGTTGGAAGGCACGGTGATCCGCGAGACCGGCTCCGGCCTGCTTGTCCAACCGCACACGAAGTCCTCGGCGGGGATGCGCACGATCAAAGTCCCGACCTGGGCGGCTGAGGTGCTGGCCAAGCGGCGGGCGGACGCCTCGGCCGAATGGGTGTTCGCCTCGGGCAACGGCTCGCTGCGCGATCCCGACAACACCCGCAAGAGCCTGCGCCGGGTACTGGCCGAAACGGCCTGGGAAGGGCTCCACCCGCACGCCTTCCGGCACCTGGTGGCGACCAGGCTCGACCAGGCCGGGCTGTCGGCGCGAGAGATTGCGGACTACCTCGGCCACGCTCAGGTGAGCATGACCCAGGACGTCTACATGATCCGCAAGACGGTCGGCCAAGCGGCGGCCGACGCCCTGGAAGGTCTCGGGCCGGAGAAGTGAATCATGTGGGTTTGACGTGGGCCGATCTTGACCGGTGATCGGCCCCGCCGTCACTACCTGCACTGCTGTGCCCCCGGCAGGATTCGAACCTGCGACCTCGGGATTAGAAGTCCCTCGCTCTCTCCACTGAGCTACGGAGGCGCTCGGGGCGTTGACCACGTGCGGTAGCCGCGCGGCCTGCCCCACCGGACACATCGTCCAGACGATGCTTCGCGTTTCCGTCCGGCGCCGGAAGACTGATCAGAACGGCCAAAAAGTGACGTGCATCACGCCGGAGCCGCTGTCGAGTCGCGCGAAACCAGGGAAACGGGCAGTCTTGTCGGCCCTCCGGGTCTGGCGCCGTCCAGCAGGCGCAGTGCCAGTTCGCCCGCGCGCCGCCCCTTCTCCACCAGGGGTTGACGCACCGTAGTCAGCGGCGGGTCCGCGTGGGCGGCCGCCGGCACGTCGTCGAAACCCACCACGGACACGTCGTGGGGTACCCGCAGCCCGAGGTCGCGCACCGCCTGGAGCGCCCCGAACGCCAGTTCGTCCGAGGCGCACAGCAGCGCCGTCGGCCGGGGGGTGGCGGACAGCAGCTCGCGCGCGCCCTCGCGCCCCAGTTCGCGGCTGCTGCGCGCGCACTCCCAGATCGGCTGCGGGCCGGTCACCTCCAGGTACCCGTGCAGCCGGTCCCGGGTGACCCGGAACGGCGCCGCGGCCAACCGCTCGGCCGACACGGGGCCGGCGTGCCCGTCCGGGCGCAGCGCGAAGGTCAGCACGCCGAACCGCCGGTGCCCCAGGTCGCGCAGCGCCGCGGCGGCCAGTCGCGCCCCGCCTAGGTCGTCCACCTCGACCCGCGCGGTGTCCGGCAGCACGGGCTGGTCGATCACCACCATCGGCAGCCCGCGCGCCCGCACGGCGACCAGGGCCGGCGCGTCGTCCGGCAGCGAGTACGCCACCACGACGTCGGCCTGCGCCCGCGCCACGGTCTCGGGTCGGGGCCCGCCCCGGTCGCGGCCCGGCATCAGCACCAGGCAGTGGTCGTGCCCGTCCACGGTCGAGGCCAGCCCGTCGAGCACGATCGACAGCGCCGGGTCGGAGAACGACGCGGACAGCTGCTGCCCGAGCATGAACCCGACGGCCGCGCTGTGCCTGGTCGCGAGGCTGCGCGCGACCGGGTCCGGCCCCGCGTACCCGAGCGAGGCGGCGGCGGCCAGGATGCGCTCGCGCAACGCCGCGGAGAGCTGGTCGGGCCGGTTGTAGGCGTTGGAGACCGTCGCGCGCGACACGCCGACGGCGCTGGCGACCGTGTCGAGCGTCGGCTTCCGGGGGCGGTCCACGTGAGGAGCGTAACCAGGTATTCAGGTGGACGTTCTGAAGCGCTTCAGTCAGACTCGTCGCCATGCCGACGCCACGCCTCGCCGTCTTCGCGGTGTTCCTGTTCAACGGGGCGATGTTCCTCTCCTGGGCCGCCCGCATGCCCGCGCTGGCCAACCAGGTCGGCGCGACCGAGGCGACCCTGGGGCTGGCCCTGCTGGGCGCGAGCATCGGCCTCGCGCTCACCGCGCCGTTCGCCGCCCGGGTCTGCGCGCGGGTCGGCGCGCGCAGCCTGGTCCTGGCGGGCGCGGCCGTCACGGTCGTGGCGGTGCCCTCCCTCACCCTGGCCACGACGCCGCTCCAGCTCGGCCTGATCCTGCTCGTGATCGGCTCGTGCGGCGCGATGCTGGACGTGGGCATGAACGTCGCCGCGGTCGCCGTCACCCGCGCCCTGGACCGCCCGCTGATGCCGCAGTTCCACGCGGGCTTCAGCGTCGGCGGCCTGGTCGGCTCGCTCGGCGCGGCCCTCGCGGCGGGCGTCGGCTGGGACCTCACCCGCCACCTGCTCACCGTCGCCGCGGTCGGCGCGATCACCATCGCCTGGGTGCTGCGGGCCGTGCCGGGCGCGACCGGCGAGGCGGCCGGCTCGCCCGCGGACGACCGCCCGGTCCTCAAGCGCCCGCTGCTGTGGCTGCTGGCGACGATCACCCTGTTCTCCGCGATCGCCGAGGGCGCCACGTCCGACTGGTCGGCGCTGTTCTTCGTCGGCGAGCGCGGCCTGAGCGAGAGCGCCGCCGCGGCCGCCTACGTCGGCTTCTCCATCGCGATGGCCGCCGCCCGCCTGTTCGGCGAGGCCGTGCAGCGCCGGCTGGGCCCGTACCGCCTGCTCGCGGGCGGGGCGCTGGTGGCCGCGGCGGGCCTGGCGCTGGTCGTGCTGGTCCCGGTCGCGGCGACCGGCTACGTCGGGTTCGGCTTCGTCGGCCTGGGGCTGGCGTTCGCCTTCCCGGTGGTCATGGACCTGGCGGGCGACGCGGGCCGCCGCGAGGACGGCACGGGCGGCGAGCGCGAGATCGGCCTGGTGACGACGGTCGCCTACACCGGCTTCCTGGTGGGCCCGCCGCTGGTCGGCGGCATCGCCCACGTGAGCAACCTCTCGGTGTCGCTGGGCTTCGTGGCGTTCGTCATCGCCATGATGGTGCCCGCGGTGTGGCTGGCGCGGCGCTCCCGGGACCGCGAGCTCACGCGGCGGGCAGTCGGCTCATCGCGGCCTTGAGCAGCGGCTGCATCACCGACAGCATCTGCTCGGCCTCGCCGCCGGGCTGGGTCATCGCCACCAGGACGCTGCGGTTGGCGTTCACGGCCAGCGTCGCCGTGCACGCCATCGAACCGCCGCTCGCCTCGCAGAACACCCACGCGGAGTGCCCTTCGACCACCACCTCGTGGCCCTTGGGCTGCCGGGACCGCACGTCCTGGTACTTCTGGTAGAGCGCGGCGACGACGGTGCGGCCCGCGAACGAGCCGTCGTCCAGCACGTACTGGCACGACTCCTGGATCAGGTCGTCCTTGCGCGCGGGCTCCTTCTTGAACGGCCCGATCGACCGCAGGTCGTCCTCGGTGAGCAGCCCGCACGGCTCCACGCCGACCACCGTCCGGGGTCGCGCGACCCGCGGCGCGCCGGCGGCGTTCGACGCCGGCGCGGAGGACGCCTCGCCGGCGCCGGGCACGGCCGTGCCGTTGATCGAGTAGCTGCACCCGGACAGGAGCAGGACGAGGGCGGCCAGGAGCGCCGAGCGGGAACCGGTCACGCCCGGCAACGGTAGTGGGTGTGATCTGCGCACGTCCGGCGGTTGGTGGCAGCCCACCCGGGCCGCCTACGCTCGTGCCGTGACCACTGAAGCGCCCACCCGAACCCAGCGCACCGGTCTGATCCCCCTGCTGGTCGTCGGCGCGACCATAGCCGCGCTGCTGACGGCGGGCCTGCTGGCGCTGACCGGCGGGGACACGTCGGGCCTGATGGTGGTGCGGGTGCTGACCGAGTCGGCGGCGGTGGTGACCATCGGCTCCCTGCTGCTGGCGGCGTTCCTGGTCCCACCGCAGGACAGCGGCACGCTGGCCGCCGACGGTTACGCGGCGTTGCGCACGGCCGCGTGGGGCGCCCTGGTGTGGACGCTGGGCGCGGTGCTCGCCGTGCCGTTCACGGTGGCGGACGCGCTGGGCCAGCCGGTGACCACGTTCCTGGAGCCCTCGGTGCTGTTCCAGGTGGCGGGGCTGGTGGAGCAGTCCAAGGCGTGGGTGGTCACGGCCGTGATCGTGGCGCTGCTGGCCCTGGGCTGCCGGCTGGTGCTGTCGTGGGGCTGGACGACGGCGCTGTTCTTCCTGTCCCTGTTCGCCCTGGTGCCGGTCGCGGTGACCGGGCACTCCTCGGGCGGCGGCTCGCACGACGTGGCCACGAACAGCCTGCTGTACCACCTGCTCGCGGCGGCGCTGTGGGTCGGCGGCCTGATCGCCCTGCTCGCGCACGGCCGCCGGGGCGGCGCCCACCTGGCCCTGGCGACCACCCGGTTCTCCCGGCTGGCCCTGGTCTGCTGGATCGTGATGGCCGTCTCGGGCGTGGTCAACGCGTGGGTGCGGCTGCCGCTGAGCCAGCTGTTCACCAGCGATTACGGCCTGCTGCTGCTCGGCAAGACGCTCGCCCTGGCGGTGCTGGGCGTGATCGGCTGGTTCCAGCGCGAGCGCGGCGTGAAGCAGGTCGTCGCCACGGGGTCCGGGCGCACGCTGCTCAAGCTCGCGGGCGTCGAGGTCCTGCTGATGTTCGCCACCATCGGCCTGGCCGCCGCGCTCAGCCGCACGCCGCCGCCCGCCGAGGGCCGCACCCTGCCCAGCCGCGTGGAGCTGCGCATCGGCTACGACCTGGACGGCGCGCCCACGGCGTTCCGCCTGCTGTTCGACTGGCGGTTCGACCTGGTCTTCGGCACGGCCGCGGTGGTGCTGGCGGTGGCCTACCTGCTGGGGGTGCGGCGGCTGCGCAAGCGCGGCGACGCGTGGCCGGTCGGCCGCACGGTGGCGTGGGTCGCGGGCTGCCTGACCGTGCTGTTCGCCACGTCGTCGGGCGTGGGCCGGTACGCGCCGGCGCTGTTCAGCGTCCACATGGAGGCGCACATGCTGCTGTCCATGCTGGCGCCGATCCTGCTGGTGCTGGGCGGCCCGGTGACGCTGGCGATGCGGGCGCTGCCGACGGCGGGCCGGGGCAACCCGCCGGGGCCGCGCGAGTGGCTGCTGGCGTTCGTGCACTCGCCGGTGGCGAAGGTGCTGACCAACCCGTTCGTGGCGCTGGCGCTGTTCGTGGGCTCGTTCTACGCCCTGTACTTCTCGGGCCTGTTCGACTGGGCGCTGGACTACCACTGGGCGCACCTGGCCATGAACGCCCACTTCATCCTGGTCGGCTACGTCTTCTACTGGCCGGTGATCGGCATCGACCCGTCGCCGAACCGGCTGCCGCCGCTGGGCAGGCTCGGGCTGCTGTTCGCCTCGATCCCGTTCCACGCGTTCTTCGGCATCGTGCTGATGAGCTCCCAGACCGTGATCGGCGAGGACTTCTACCGCTCGCTGGGCCTGCCGTGGGTGACGTCGCTGCTGGACGACCAGCGGCTGGGCGGCGGCATCGCGTGGGCGGCGGGGGAGCTGCCGCTGCTGGTGGTGATGGTCGCGCTGCTGGTGCAGTGGGCGCGGTCGGACAGCCGCGACGCCCGCCGGGCGGACCGGCGGGCGGACGCGGACGGCGACGCGGAGCTGGCCGCCTACAACGCGATGCTGCGCAAGATGTCCGGGAAGGGCTAGGGCCTGTCCTCAAAGCGGGTGCGGTTGGTCTGCTTTGATCTTGGGTCGTGATCCGCAGGCACGAGTTGAGCGATGAGCAGTGGCGGACCAT
>NZ_JBHWIE010000169.1:0-15912 GCF_042732085.1 Actinosynnema sp. NPDC059797 | reverse complement strand
GCCATCGCCACCCGCTTCGACAAGACCGCCACCTCCTACCGAGGCATGCTCGACCTGGCCACCCTGCTCATCTGGCTTTGAGGACAGGCCCTAGGGGCCGTCCTCACCGCGTCGTTGCTGTCACGACCGTCGAGCTTCCGTTGGATGCGTTCGACATCGACAGCACGGTTCTGCTTTCGTTACAGCTTCAAGGCTTCCTGCCACGCGGCGCGGGCTTCGTCATGCCGGCCGAGGGCGGTGAGGGGGTCGCCGAGCCGATCGAGACTGTCGGCGCAGCGGTAGGTGTCACCGAGTTCGCGGCGCAGCACCAGGGCTTGCCGGTGGAGGTCGACGGCCCGGTCATGGTGGCCGTCGTAGTGCTCGGCGCAGCCGAGGGTGTGCAACGAGGCGGCGGTTCCAGCAGGGTTGTCGTGGTCGCGGTGCAGGGTCAGGGCGGCCTGGCAGTGGGCACGGGCGGTGTCGTGGTCGCCGAGGTGGGCGGCGCACCAGCCCGCCTGGTTGAGCGCGTTGGCCTCCCACACCCGCTTGCTGAGGGCGCGGAAGAGCGCCAGCGCCTGGAGGGCGTGCTCTAACTGGTCCTAACAGAATCGTTGGACGTGTCGGTAGCAGATGATGCAGGTGGCGAGGCCGAGGAAGGCTTCGTGGATGTCGTCGCGGCGTTCCCAGCGGACGCGCAAGCGCTTCATGCCGTGGTACCAGGCGATCGTGCGCTCCACCACCCATCTGATGGTGCCCAGGCCGGAGCCGTGGGGCTCGCCACGTCGGGCGATCCGCGGTGCGATTCCTCTGGCACGTAGGCGCCTGCGGTACTTGTCGTGGTCATAGGCCCGGTCGGCGTAGAGCGTTCTTGGACGGCGGCGGGGCCGTCCGCGTCGGCCGCGCACGTTGGGCACCGCGTCCAGCAGCGGTTCCAGGCCGATGACGTCGTTGCGGTTGCCGCCGGTCAGCAACACCGCGAGCGGGATGCCGCCGCCGTCGGTCAGGACGTGGTGCTTGGAGCCGGGTCGGGCGCGGTCGACCGGACTCGGTCCGCTTTTGGGCCGCGACGAGCGGTCCGCACGTGCGAGGAGTCGATCACCGCGCGGTCCCAGTCCAGCCTGCCCGCCGAGTGCAGCTCCACGAGCAGCACCTCGTGCAGCCGGGACCACACGCCGGCCTCGTTCCAGTCGCGCAGCCGCCGCCAACAGGTCATACCCGAACCGAAGCCCAGCTCCTGGGGCAGGAACTCCCACTGGATCCCGGTGTGCAGCACGAACAGGATCCCGCACAACACCCGCCGGTCCGGCACCCGCTTCCGACCGGGGTGACGGGTCCTACGCGGCACCACCGGCAACAACGGCTCGATCCGCTCCCACAGATCGTCCGAGACGATCCACGGCGGCGACTCACCCCTCCTCACACCCCAACATGATCCACAGCGGACACGGCTGACACCACCGCGTTGATCATTTTGTTAGGACCAGAAGGCTTGCCGGTATTTCCCCTGTCCGGTCGGAATCCATCCGAGTTCCCGGTGCGAGTGGGCCTGTTGGATGGTGTCGCCGTGGTCCTCGGCCAAGGCCAGGGCCTCATGCAGGTGCTCGTCCGCTGCGTCGTAACGGCCGAGGTCGGTGCGCGCCCCAGGTGCCGGTGAGCGCGGATGAGCGTCGCCACGGGCAGGTGCGTGGCGAGCTCCAGCACGGCCTGCCACACGGTGATGCGATTGTGGAGGTGTCCTCTGCGGTCGTGGAAACTGGTCATCCCCCAAGCCAGTTCCGCCACGGTCCGGTGCCACCCGCCGTCCGCGGCGGCGCGCTGGACGGCGAGCAGGTTGGCGTACTCGGCGTCGAACCAGGCCAACGCCGCGGTGCGGTCGGCGAGATCGTGGCGGTGGGTGGCCGCGGCGGGCGGATCCAACCGCACGGGCTCGCGGTGGGGGTTGAGCAGGCGGTCAGCGGCGTGGGCGGTGTGGAGGTAGAAGTCGATCACCCGCCGCAGCGCCGCTCGTCGCACCGACTCCGGCAGGTCTTCGTGGGCGGTTGCGGCGGCGTAGGCGCGGACCAGGTCGTGCATGGTGCACCGGCCGCGTGGACGCCGCTCGAGCAGGCAGTGTTCCTCCAGGATCCGCAAGACCTCGCGCGTCTCCCTCGGCGGCAGGCCGGTGAGGGAAGCCGCCGCGGGCAGGTCGATGTCCGGACCGGGCGCGATGCCCAGCAGCGCGAACACCGCACGTTGCCGTTCGGTGAGCCGGCGCAGGGACCACGAGAGCACCGCGGGCAGGCTGGCGGCAGGGTCCGTGCCGTGGTCCAGGGCCCCCAGACCGAGCTGGTGCAGTTCGGCGGCGAACTCCGCGAGCGGAAGCGCGGGGTGAGTGACCGCATGACGTGCGGTGATCGCCAAAGTCAGCGGGTGACGCCCGCACAGCTCGATCAACTCGTCGGCCACCTCGGGTTCGGTGCCGATGCGCTGAACACCCAGGCGCGCTGTTAGCAGGGCACGCGCCTCCTCCGAGGTGAGCACGCCCAGGGACAGGTGGTGGGCGCCGTACCGGTCGATCAGCGAGGGCAAGGTGGTGCGACCGGTGACCAGCACGGTACAGGTCGGGCTGCCCGGCAACAGCGGGACGACCTGGTCGGCGGTGGCGGCGTTGTCCAGCACGATCAGCACCCGCCTCCCGGCCACCACCCCTCGGTACAGCGCGACCTGGGCAGACGGATTCGGTGGGAGCTGGTCGGAGGGTATGCCGAAGGCGTCGAGGAAGCCGCGCACCGCTTCGTGCGGTTCGGCGAGCCGTCCGGTCGGGCTGAAGCCGTGCAAGTCGACGAACAGCTGTCCGTCGGGAAAGCGGTCCAGGTTGCGGTGGGCCCAGGCCAGCGCAAGCCACGTCTTGCCGATCCCACCCACCCCGCCGATGGCCGAGATCATCACGGCCGCACCTGCCGCCGGCCCGGCAGAAGAGCCGTCCAGCGCCGCAGCAGCGCGACTGTCCGGTGAAGCAGCGGTCAAAGCGCGGTCCAAAGCGGCCAACTCCACCGCCCGCCCGACGAATCGCCCCGGCGCCGTGGGCAACTGCCGGGGCACTGCCCGCCGCAGCGGCTGATGGATCACGACCGTCGCGTCACGCCCTGCTTGTACCGACACCGCCCTACCCGACACGACCGCGTGCTGACCGGCTGCAACTGACACGTCGTCCCCACGGGCGTCACTGTCCACCTCGGCCGCCACACACCTCGTTCGCGTCTCCACCGGCTCGATCACCGGCACGCACACCATTGAGCCCGTAGCTCGTCAGCACACCGCAGAAGTACGGCCACGCGAGATCGGCCCGTACTCGTTGATCATGCTGTCGAGGGCTGGTCGGCAGTCTCGTGTGCAGCGCGGCGACCACGCGCCGCGGCACCGCTTCGACGTCCTTCGTCGTGGAGGCCCGGTCGAGCGTGATCAACCAGCCGTCGGAATCGTGTCCGATCCGTAGGTCGAGGTGTTGCGGTTGTGTATTACTTTCCGGTATCGCCGCGGACCACTTGTTTGGCTTGATGGATTTCGGGTCGCAATGTCGTCTGTTTGGGGGTGGCTCGGCCTCGTCTCATTCGTTCCAGTATGTGGATCGCGCTCTCGGCGAGGCGGCGTGAGTCTTGGACCACGGTGGCGCGCAGTGGACCTGTGTCGTTGTCGATCAGTGCGAGGACCTCGGGCGCACCGTCCACACCGATGATCACGGTACTCCCGGCCGCCGGGGCACGGGTCCGGCGCAACGCGTCCGCCGCACCGAGCGCCATCTCGTCGTCGGTGCAGAACACGGCGTCGAGCCGTCCGCCTCGCGCATCGAGTTCGCGTACGTGGGCCTCTACGGTGTCTTGAGCGCGGGATCGCTGGAACGCGCAACTGTCGTCCACTACGATGGAGATGCCGTCCACGCGGCTGCGCAGTACTTCCGCGCAGCACCTCTGCCGGTCCACCTGCTCCAGGCCTGCGACGATCAGGACGTGGGGGTGGCGGACTGCGTGTCGCGTGAGGTGATCTGCGAGCCAGTGACCGGCGAGCACGCCTATGTCGACGGGGGAGTAGCCGACGAACGCCGTGTTGGGCGGGTAGCCGGCTTCGTCGTCGAACGGCTCGATGTCGACGAAGACGACCGGCGCTTGGAAGTCGGCGCAGAACTCGACGAGTTCCGGCCGCAGCCGGTGGACCTCGGTGGCGACCACGAGCCCTCCGAGGTACTCGCGCCGTGATTGCGCCAGGTGCCTCAGGCGTACCACCCAGGGCGATTGCGTAGTCAGACAACAGGGCGCTGAGCTGGGAGTTTGGGGTGTGAAGGGCCTTCGTGAGGCGATGGCGGCAGGTGGGACCGCGTCGGTGATCATGGAGTTGCGACGCTTCAGGACTCCGAGGAAGACCCCACCCGCCGATGACATCATCTCCCATCACCGCACTGACCGTCACGCTGGCCCACGTCGGCGGCCCACCGCCGCCTGTCACCGACGGTGAGCACGGTGGTCTGCTGGACTCCTTGGCGAAGGTCCCGGATCCGCGTGACCCGCGCGGGATCCGCTACCCGCTCTCGGCACTGCTGATGATCGCGGTGTGCGCGGTCCTGGCCGGGGCGTCGTCCTTCGCGGCGATCAGCGACTGGCTGCAGGATCTCGACCGTCACGCCCGTGACCGGCTCGGGTTCGACCGTATCCCTTCCGCCACAACGATATGGAGGTTGCTGACCCGCCTCGACGCCGACTTGTTGGCCACCGTCCTCGCCGGGTGGCTCACCACCCGCGCCCGGCGATCACCACCGGTGCGTCCACGCCGACATCGTCATGTCATCGCCGTGGACGGCAAGACACTGCGCGGCGCCCGCCTGGACGACGGCCGCCAGGTTCACCTGCTCTCCGCGCTGGACACCGGCACCGGCATCGTGCTGGCCCAGGTCACAGTGGACGCGAAGTCCAATGAGATCCCCGCGTTCGCACCGCTTCTCGACGCCGTCCGCAGGGTCGTAGGCACTCTGACCGGCGTGGTGTTCGTCGCCGACGCCCTGCACACCCAAACCGATCACGCCCGGCAGACCGCCGCCCGCGGCGCCCATCTGATGACCGCGGTCAAAGGCAACCAACCGAAGCTCCTCGCCCAACTCAAATCCCTGCCCTGGCCCGAGATTCCGGTCGGTGACCGTGCCCGCGACCGTGGTCACGGGCGCCGTGAGACCCGCACCGTCAAAGCCGTCACCCCGCGCGCTCCCGGGCGGCATCGCGTTCCCGCACGCCGAGCAGGCAGTCCGGGTCACCCGCAGCCGAACCACCGACGCGAAGACCACCCGTGAAACGGTCTGCTACGCCGTGTTCCTGCCCGCCGGCGACGCCCCGCCGAGCGATCTGCAGGACTGGATCCGCCGCGAGTGGCTCATCGAGAACCAGGTCCACCACGTCCGCGACGTGACGTTCCGTGAAGACTCCCACCAGGCCCGGACGGGCACCGGTCCCGCCGTCATGGCCACTCTGCGCAACACCGCGATCGGTTGGCACCGCACCAACGGCGACACCAACATCGCCAGAGCCCTCCGACGCGCCAACCGCCGATCACACGACCTGATCACCGCCGTGACCAGCAGCTACCCCACAACGCAATGACCCTGCGTCCTGCGGTACACGGAGATGACGCTGATCCAGCTCGGCGAGCACCTCGCCGATCAGCAGCTCGTCTGCGACGACCAGTGCGCTGGGGTGGGTTTCCACCGGATTGACGCCTGGCTGCCAGACCTGTGTCCGCACGGTGCAGCCCAGGGCACGGGCGGCGCTGGCGAAACCCCAGAAGAAGTCCTCGATCGGATCTCAGTGCAGGAGAGCAACGGTGCGGTGTCCGAGATCGGCCAGGTAGGTGGCGCATTGCGTGCTCGCGGCGGCGCGGTCGACGTCGACCCGGGAGTCTTGGACCGCGCTGTCCGGTGTGCCGACCCGCACCACGGGCACTGACGAGTGGCCGGGTGCGGTGGCCGGCGAGACGACGATCAGCGAGTCGACTTCTTGGGCGCTCGTCGCATCGACGGTCGAACTCAGCAGGAGGTCCACGTCATCGCGTCGTGCGCGTGTTGATGCGGCTACCAGGAATGAGCCGAGCCACATTGGTCCCACGTCGGCCTGTCCGGGGAGGAGCAGCACCAGTGTCTTGTTGCGGGTGAGCCGCCGTGGTTTGTAGCCGAGGACTCTGACGCTGTCTTCGATGCGTTGTCGGGTGTCGGTCGAGATCGAGCGTTTCCGCTGAGGGCGTAGGACACCGTGCTCAGCGAGACACCGGCGTGTCGGACGACGTCGGCGAGGGTGGTCATGCTGCTTCACTCCTGCTTTGAAAACGGGTGGTCCGTCCCGGTCGCTCCTGGGCAAGGGCGCGACCGGGACGGACCGGTGGTGGCGGGACGGCCTCGGGGGAGAGGTGCCGTCGCCGCGCGGGAGGGTGTTGGTCTAGATGGGGCGGACGTCGACCCAGAAGCGGGTATCGTTGCTCAGGTTCGCCGAGTTGCTGTCGATCCGGCTCTTGATCCAGTAGATGGCGGTCTTGTAGCCGTTGATGTCGCTGGTGTTGGGGTTGTTCAGGCCCGACTCACCGTTGCGGTGGCCGGCGAACCAGGTGTTGAGGCCGTAGCCGCTCTGGCTCTGGTGCAGGCAGGAGATGTCGGCGGAGAGGTTGCTGTTGAGCACCGCGCCGTTGTTCCACTGGCTGACCGACTGGCCGCTGAACCGGCTGCACTTGGAGCGCAGCATCAGCCAGTTCTGCTTGAAGATGCCGAAGTTGGCGGCGTCGTAAGTCTTGTTGTCGCCGTAGGCGTAGTTGGTGGACATGTTCTCGGTCTCCAACATGGCCACGGCGAGGTCGAGGCTGTTGCCGCCGGCGTTGCGGACCTGCTGCTTGCGGTAACCCAGGCCGCTGACGCTGTAGGAGCCGCAGCTCATGCCCGACGGACAGGCCGTCGAGCCCCCACCGCCTCCGCCGCTTCCGCCGTCGGCCGCGCCGCCCCGCACGACGCAGGAGCGGCTGTTCTCCCAGCCCCACCCGTCGCCGTCGGGATCGGAGGAGCTGCCGTTGGCGCAGTACGGGTAGCCGTTGGGAGCGTTGCCGCCGCTGCCCGAGCCGGTGTCGGCCGCGCCGCCGCGCACGACGCAGGAGGCACTGTTCTCCCAGCCCCAGCCGTCCCCGTCGGGGTCGCTGGAGCTGCTGCTGCAATAGGGGTAGCCGTTGGGCGCGTTCTCGGCGACCGCGGGCCCCGCGCCGAGTACGGAGCCCGCGACCGCCAACAGCAGTCCGAGCACCAACCCGATCGATCTCCTCATCGCTCTCACTCCTTTGTGCGAGTCGTCGTAGCGGCGGAGCAACGCCAGGGTGCAGAACTTTACCGCTTAAGTCAACCGGCGCCGATGATCCGGTCCGAGCGGAAGCTTGATCGGGTGTTGAACCTGTTGTGGGTTCCGTGGTGGTCGTCGATGACAATTCTTGTCCGGTAATAGCTTAGCAGTGCTAACATTTGCTTAGGCAAATCAGCCAATATTTATGCAGGTCAGTGGTGCTGTACGAACTATTAGGCAAGTGCATGAACTATTTTTATGCAGGTACTGCTTTTGCCTTGTCGGCTCTCTTCCGGGCTTGCCTGAGGGTGGTGAATCGATGTCGTTGTCAAGCTTGACCGGTTAATCTCATCTGACGTACGGTCTCGGGCACCTCCGGCAGAGTCGCGATACGCCGGTGTTTCGCAATGACGCGCACCGTTATCCGAGGAGCAGCACAATGGGAAAGTTCAGGGCGGGGGTCGCTGCCGCCGCGGTGGTCCTCGTCGCCGCGTGCGGCAGTGACGGGACCGACACCGGCGCGGACGGGAAGATCGAGGGGAAGATCACCGTCCTGACCAACCGCACCGACCTCGTCGACACCAAGTTCAAGGAGTACGCGGAGCAGTTCAAGCAGCTCCACCCCGACGTGGAGGTGGTCTTCGAGGGCATCACGGACTACGACAACGAAGTCAAGATCCGGATGAGCACGGACAACTACGGTGACGTGCTGCTGATCCCGAACTCGATCACCTCGTTGCCCGACCTGCCGGACTACTTCGAGCCACTGGGCTCGGTGTCGGAGCTGGGGCAGAAGTACCGGTTCGTCACCGAGAAGGCGTTCGAGGACAAGGTCTACGGTCTCGCGGTGACGGGCAACGCGTTCGGCTTCGCCTACAACAAGAAGGTCTGGGCCGCAGCCGGGGTGGACAGTCCGCCGACCACGCCGGAGGACTTCCTCGACGCGTTGCAGGCGATCAGGGACAAGACCGATGCCGTCCCGCTGTACACGAACTACCGCAACGGCTGGCCGCTGACCCAGTGGCAGGACGCGCGCGGCTCGGTCAGCGCGGACCCCCAGGTTTCGAACAAGATGGCCGCGGACGACTCGCCCTGGGCCGAGGGCAAGACCCAGCACACCATCGACTCGCTGCTGTTCGACGTGGTCGCGAACAAGCTCACCGAGGACGACCCGCTCACCACCGACTGGGAGTCGTCCAAGAGCATGATCGGCACGGGGCAGATCGCCACCATGATGCTCGGCTCCTGGTCGATCACCCAGCTGCGCGCCGCGGCGCCGAACAAGGACGACATCGGCTACCTGCCGTTCCCGGTGCAGGTGGACGGCAAGTTCCACTCGGCCATCGCCGGCGACTACAAGAACGGCATCAACATCCACTCGAAGAACAAGGACACCGCCCGCGCCTGGGTCGACTGGTTCGCCGAGAAGTCCAACTTCGCCACGGCGGAGGGTGGGATCTCCCCGCTCAAGGACGGCCCCGAGCCGGACACCCTGGCCGACTTCGCCGCCGCCGGCGTCGAGTACTTCGAGGTGGACCACGCCCAGGACGCCGTCGTCACCAAGATCGACGACGCGGCCGAGATCGGGCTGTACGAGCAAACTTATCGACAGGGGCTGGTCGATGCGGCCCGTGGTGCGAGCGGGAAAAGCAAGCAGGACGTCTTCGACGACCTGAACTCCCGCTGGGCCGAGGCCAAGGCCCTGGTCACGAAGTGACGACCCGCACCGCGCCGGCACCGACCGCTCCCTCTCGGCGGTCGGTGCCGGTTCGTCACCGCAAACGCCGGGCCGGCGCGCTGCCGTGGCTGTTCCTGGCGCTTCCACTGCTGCTGCTGGCGGTGTTCACCTACATCCCCGTCATCAGCATGGCTTGGTACAGCACCACGTCGTGGAACGGCGTGAGCAAGCGGATGCCGTTCGTCGGCGTCGAGAACTACGTCGAGATCTTCACCAGGCCGCAGCTGTTCGAGGTGTTCCTGGTCAGCCTCTACTACGTCGTCGCGGCGTTCCTCCAGCTGGGGGTGGCGCTGTACTTCGCGACGCTGCTGAGCTTCCGAGTCCGGTTCGGGAACCTGTTCAAGGGCCTGCTGTTCTTCCCGTACCTGATCAACGGTGTGGCCATCGCGTTCGTGTTCCTGTACTTCTTCCGCCCCGACGGCACGTTGGACTCGCTGCTGGAGTTCGTCGGACTGTCCGGGCACCAGTGGCTGGGTGACCCGGACATGGTGAACTACTCGCTGGCGGGCGTGTCGGTGTGGCGCTACACGGGACTGAACTTCGTGCTGTTCCTCGGCGCCATCCAGTCCATCCCGTCGGACCTCTATGAGGCGTCCGACATGGACGGTGCGACGCGATGGCAGCAGTTCCGGCACATCATCCTGCCCGGCATCCGACCGGTCGTGGGCCTGATGTCGATCCTGGCCCTGGCCGGTTCGCTGTCGGTGTTCGAGATCCCTTACATCATGACCGGCGGCGCGAACGGCAGCCGGACGTTCGTCATCCAGACCGTGGACATGGCCTTCCGGTTCGACAAGGTCGGCCTGGCCTCGGCGATGGCGTTCGTGCTCCTCGCGCTCGTGCTGCTGGTGACCTGGGTGCAGCGCCGCCTGTTCCCCGACGACCGGAGCACGACCCCATGACCACCACCTCCACGAGCACACGCAAAACCGCAGTCCACAAGACCGCCACCATCCGCAAGGCCGGCCCCGTCGCCTACCTCTCGCTGGTGCTCGCCGGCCTGGTCGCGGTCGTGCCGCTGGCCGTGGTGCTGCTCGCCTCCCTCAAGGATGCCGCCGAGTTCCGCGCCGACGGCCCGTTCGACCCGCCGTCGGACTGGTTGAACTTCGACAACTACGCCACCGCGCTCACCGACGGTGAGATGGGCACCGCGTTCCTCAACACCACGATCATCCTGCTGTTCTCCGTCACCGGAACCATCTTCATCGGCTCCATGACCGCCTACGCCGTGGACCGGTTCCGGTTCCGACTGCGCGGCACCGTGCTCGCCGCCTTCCTCGTCGCCTCGCTCGTGCCCGCGGTCACCACGCAGGTCGCCACGTTCCAGGTGATCGACGTGCTCGGCCTGCACGACACCCGCGCCGCCGCCGTGCTGCTGTTCACCGGCACCGACATCGTGTCCATCTACATCTTCCTGCAGTTCATCCGGTCCATCCCGCACGACCTGGACGAAGCCGCCCTCGTCGACGGCGCCTCCCGCTGGACCATCTACTGGAAGGTCGTCCTCCCGCTGCTCAAGCCCGCCATCGCCACCGTGGTGATCGTCAAGGGCATCGCCATCTACAACGAGTTCTACATCCCGTTCCTCTACATGCCCTCGCGCGACCTGGGCGTGATCTCCACGTCCCTGTTCCGCTTCAAAGGGCCGTTCAGCGCCCAGTGGGAGGTCATCTCGGCCGGCGTGGTCATCGTCGTGCTGCCCACGCTGGTGGTGTTCCTGCTGTTGCAGAAATTGATCTACAACGGACTCACCGCCGGTGCCACGAAGTGAGCAGCCTCCACGTCATCAAAGCACCTGTCCTCCAAGTCGATCGGCATGGTGTCGATGAGACGGCCGACGATGTCCGACATCGCCCGCGAGGCGGGAGTTTCCAAGGTCGCCGTGTCCTACGCGCTCAACGGCCGTTCCGGGGTGTCCGAGGCGACCCGCCGGAGAATCCTGGAGATCGCGGCCCGCCTCGGGTGGCGCCCCAACAGCGCGGCCCTGGCCCTGGCCGCCGACCGCACGCACGTCATCGGGCTCGCGGTACCCCGTCCGGCGAGGGCACTCGGCGTGGAACCCTTTTTCATGGGCTTCCTGTCCGGCATCGAAGCCGAACTGGCCGAACACGAGTTTTCTCTGCTCCTGCACGTCGTGACGGATCAGGACGAGGAGATCGAGACCTACCGGCGATGGTCGGCCGGGCGCATGGTGGACGGCGTGATCGTCGTGGACCTGCGAACCGACGACGTGCGGGTACCGGTGCTGGGCCAATTGGGACTGCACGCCGTCGTCGCCGGCGGCCCGGCGGGATTGGGGGGCCTCCCGGGACTGTGGACCGACGACGACGCGGCTCTCGACCTGGCCGTGGACCACCTCGCGGCTTTCGGGCACAGGAGGATCGCCAGAGTGGCGGAGATGACCCATCTCAGCCGTACGGCCGTGCGGACCGAAGCGTTGAGCGCGGCGACCCGTCGCCGCGGACTGCCCGAGCCGATCGTCGTGACGTCCGAGCCCGCGGGTGACGAAGGAGCGAGGGCCACGCGCCTCCTGCTCGCGCGACCGGAGCGTCCGACGGCCATCTTCTACGACAACGACGTGATGGCCGTCGCCGCGCTCGGCATCGCCACCGAGATGGGTGTCCAGGTTCCGGGACGCTTATCCGTGCTGGCATGGGACGACTCCGTGCTGTGTGAGCTGGTCCGGCCTCGACTGACCGCACTCGCCCGGGACAACGCCGGCTACGGCGCCCGTGTGGCCCGGCTCCTGCTGGATCGAGTCCACAACGGGCGCGAGCAGGCTGCGGTGGACCTCGCATCGACCTTGCACATCAGGGACAGCACCGGACGTGCCGCTTAAGCGGTTCAGTGACTGACTTGCGATGCTCAGAGGCTACTTCGCTTCGAAGCGCTTCTACCTCGTTCTATAGAAGTTTCCCTTGACACTTAAGCGGTTCATTGCTGAAGTGGGTGGGCGGTGCAGGGATCTCGGAACCGCCGAGCATGTCCGCCCACCGCGCGAGGTTCCCCGATCGTCGACCCGCACGGAGGCGACGGGTGGCCCGAGCCGCCCCGGTATCGGGTTCTGCATTGTCAACGCCGACAACTGTGAGGAAGCAATGTTCAGACGATGGGCGATGGTCGCCGCGGTAGCGCTGGCCGCCGCGGTCGTGCCCCTGGTGACCGCCCCCGCCGCCTCGGCGGCGAACGGGTTCTACGTCAGCGGGGGCAGGCTCTACGACGCCAACGGCAATGACTTCGTGCTGCGGGGCGTCAACCACGCGCACACCTGGTACAGCGACAAGACCACCCAGGCGATGAAGGACATCAAGGCGCTGGGGGCGAACAGCATCCGCGTGGTGCTCGGCTCCGGTGACCGGTGGACCAAGAACGACGCCTCCGACGTGGCGAACATCGTGTCGCAGTGCAAGGCCAACAAGCTGATCTGCGTCCTGGAGGTGCACGACACCACCGGGTACGGCGAGGACGGCTCGGCTACCAGCCTGGCGAGGGCGGCCAGCTACTGGCTGAGCATCAAGAGCGCGATCGCCGGCCAGGAGAAGTACGTCATCATCAACATCGGCAACGAGCCCTACGGCAACCAGAACACCGGCAACTGGGTCGGTGACACCAAGAGCGCCATCCAGACCCTGCGCTCCGGCGGCCTGACCCACACGCTGATGGTCGACGCGCCGAACTGGGGCCAGGACTGGTCGGGGACGATGCGTGACAACGCGTCCTCGGTCTTCAGTGCAGACTCGCTGAAGAACACCGTGTTCTCCGTGCACATGTACGGCGTGTACGACACGTCGTCGGAGATCAGCTCGTACCTGAACACCTTCGTCAGCGCGAAGCTGCCGATCCTGGTGGGCGAGTTCGGGTACAACCACTCCGACGGCAACCCCGACGAGGACTCGATCATGTCCATCACCCAGTCGCTCAAGCTGGGCTACATGGGCTGGTCGTGGAGCGGCAACGGCGGCGGCGTCGAGTACCTCGACATGGCCAACAGCTTCAACGCCTCCAGCCTCACCAGCTGGGGCCAGCGGTTCTTCAACGGCTCCAACGGCATTAAGGCCACCTCCAAGGAGGCCAGCGTCTACGGTGGTAGCGGCGACCCGAACGACACCACGCCGCCGAGCACGCCGGGAACCCCCTCGGCGTCGAACGTGACGTCCAGCGGTGTCAACCTGTCGTGGAGCACGGCCTCCGACAACGTGGGCGTCAGCTCCTACCAGGTCGTCCGCGTGACCAGCTCCTCCGAAACGACCGTCGCATCCCCGTCGACGAACTCCGCCGTGGTCGGCGGCCTGAGCGCCTCGACCCAGTACACCTTCGCCGTGTACGCGCTGGACGCGGCGGGCAACCGCTCGTCCGGGTCGGGCACCGTCAACGTGACAACGTTGTCAGGCGGCGGCGGAACCAGTTGCGCAGTCACCTACCGGGTCAACTCGTCGTGGAACGGTGGGTTCCAGGGCGAGGTCGCGATCAAGAACACCTCGTCGTCGACCGTGAACGGGTGGACGTTGGTGTGGTCGTTCTCCAACGGCCAGAAGGTGACCCAAATGTGGCACGCCATCGCGTCGCAGAGCGGGTCGCAGGTCACCGCCCGCAACGAGAGTTGGAACCCGGTGATCGCCGCCGGCGGCACGGTGAACCTCGGGTTCACCAGTTCGTACAACGGCACGAACACCGCGCCGACCGCGTTCACGCTGAACGGGGCCTCGTGCTCGGTCTCGTGATCGCGTGACGCCGACGCCCGTGCGGACCACCCGTCTCCCGTGGTCCGCACGGGTTCGTCGCACGCGCTTTCCCGCCGTCATGAATGTGAAGCTCATACGCCCTCGTGTACGTCGAACTGTTGCCGTCGTTCGCCTATTGCAGTCCGAATGGCTCTTGAAGGTCCCTTCGAGGCCGCGTGCGGCGAGCGTCGTGCTGATTTCACACCGCCTGTCGACGGTGCGTGAGGTCGGCCGCATCGTCCTGGTCGCCGCTGGTCGGGTAGGACGGCGGCACTCACGACGACATGGTCCGGGAGGGCAGGGCTCGTGCGCACCTTGGACTCGCCCCGCACCTTCGTCCTGGCCTGCACTTCCGAGGCGTTCGACGCGCTCGTACCCGAGGAGTGCCTGGCCTCGGCCAATGCCAGGGTGGTCACCCTCGCACCGCTCGGTATCGAAGCCCCCGATCACCTGAATGAGCAGCGCGAGCACTGGTAGCACCGCCGATGCCCACACCAGCGCCTGACGCTCGTCCACGAGCCGGGCTTGGCGCGGGCTGGCAGGGCATCCCCTTACTGGCTCGTGGTCGGCCGGGCGGTGGTTTACTTCGACGTGTCCGGCCGCGTGCGCGGCGACGGGCTTGCGGCTCGCGTTCCACGGCCGCATCTCCAACGCAGAAGACCTGGACCGGGCCACCTCGGCGGCGTGGCGGCACGAGTCGACCGAGGAGTTAATCGTCGAACACGGCGTGGTCGTGGCGCACTACTCCGATGCAGGGGAGTCCTATGGCGGGATCGCTCGAAGGCCGCGGCGCTGTTGCGGGCGTTGCGCGACCCGGACCGAGGTTCGAGGCGATCGCGATCGCTAAAGGTTGTCACGTATTGAGCGGAAAGCGATCGGTTGCCTACACGGCGGCGTAGCGGACGTGTGGTGCCTGGAAGTAGCCGCGGACGAGGTGCGGTTGGCGCTGGCGGCGTCGTAGGAAGCGTCGGGTCTCGTGGGCGAGTCGGTCGATGTTGTGGGCGCGGGAGGCGTTGACGTTGCGTTTGAGGTCGGCGTTGAGCAGCTCGTCCGGGTTGAGTTCGGGGCTGTAGCCGGGCATGAGGTGCAGTTCGACCCGGTCGGTGTTGTCCTTCAGCCAGGCGCGGACGGCCTTGCTTCTGTGTACGGGGTGGCGGTCGGCGATGACGTGGACTTTCCTGTCGGCCTGGCGGGCGGTGCGGTCGAGGAACGTGGTGAACACCGGTGCGGTGAACCGCTCGGTGAACACGGTGAACCACAGCGCGCCGCGCGGACCGACGGCGGACATGACGTTGACCCGAAGCCGCTTACCGGTCACCCGCACCACCGGCGTGCGCCCCTTCGGCGCCCACGACCGGCCGGGCGGTGCGGCGTCGGAGCGCAGCCCACACTGGTCGACCCAGGCGATCGCCGCACCCTCGGCCCTCGCCCTGGCCTCGATCGCCGGATAGTCCTCGTCCAGCCACGCCCGTACCGCGGCGGGCTGCTGCTCGTAGGCCCGTCGGGCAGGGCGCTGCGGGGTGAAGCCGTGGCGGCGCAGCCACAACCCCACGCCCTGCTCGGTCATGTCCACGCCCACGACCAGGCGGATCAGCTCGACCACCGTCGGGCGGGTCCACAGCGGGCCGCCGATCAGCAGTTCCTCGGGCGTGTAGTCGGCCATCGCCGCGAACAGGGTGCCCCGGTCTTCCGGGGTAATCAGCTCGGCGGGGCCGGGCCGCCCTTCGCGGGTCGCCAGGCCGTCGCGACCCGCCCGCCGGTAGGCACGCCACCAGGTGCCCACCGAGCGCTCCGAGACCCCGAACACCTCCGCGGCTTGCCTGTAGCCCTCGACGTGCCCGGCCTCCAGCGCGGCCACCACTCGCAACCGCAGTACCTCACGCTCAGCAGGCGATAACCGATGCGCACCCTCAACCTCGATCACGAGTGATCAACCTACAGAAAGACGATCACTTTCGACTCAGACCTCCTAACACAATGGGGTGATGTTGCCTCTGCGCTGTCGAGCGGGGTGATCGTTGGGCCGATGGGTGAGTGTGTCGAAGCCGTGACTGGTCGATGACGGGTTGTGGGAGCTGGTCGAGCCGTTGCTGCCGGTGCCCTCGCGCCGGTTCCGCAATCCCGGTCGACGTCGATTACCGGACCG
>NZ_JBHWIE010000168.1:0-16029 GCF_042732085.1 Actinosynnema sp. NPDC059797 | reverse complement strand
ATGCATTCGAGCCGGGCTGAACGCATGACACGCCGGGGCCGAGCGCATGACACGCGAGGGTTGAGCGCATGACACGCGGTTAGGGGTGGGGCGGGATCAGGGTGGCCACGCCGTCCAGGAGGCGTTGCAGGCCGAACTCGAAGCGGTCGGCGGCGTAGGGGGCCACGCCTGCCTTCAGGGTTGCGAACAGGGTCGGGTAGGCGGAGAAGTCGATCAGTTCGGCCAGGATGGCGTCGCGTTCGGTCGCCTCGGTGGGGGTGGGCTCGTGGGAGTCCAGGCTCAGGCGGGCCTGGCCGCGCACGTAGGCGTCGACCGACTCGACCACGGCCATCTTGTCGGCCTCCGCCAGGCCGGTGCCCTCCAGCGCCAGCAGCGCCGAGTCGAGCCACCGGATCGTGTTCGGCCCCGGGAACGGCGTGGTCGCCACGAGCTGGAGCACCCACGGGCGCTTGCGGAAGCCTTCCCAGTCCGACCGCGCCCACGCCTCGGTCTTCGCCCGCCAGTCGCCGGGCCACTCGTGCGGCAGGGTGTCGTCCAGCGCCACGGCGTCGAGCATCAGCGCTTCCAGCTCCGCCTTGCCGGGCAGGTAGGTGTAGAGCGACGCGGTGCCCACGCCCAGCTCCTGGGCGACCCGCCGCATCGACAGCGCGGGCAGGCCCTCCGCCTCCACCAGCTCGATCGCCGCGGCCACGATGCGCTCCGCGGTCAAGCCGCGCCGCGGTCCCCGCGCGGGACGGCGGGCGTCCTTCCACAGCAGCTCCAGCGCTCGCCGCTGCACGTCGTCCTTTGCCGTCATGGTGAAACTCAGTATACCGTTCGGAGTTGTACGAACGCCGTTCGGAGTTTGGGGGAGCGATGACGGGTCCGGGAGAGGAAGAGGAACGGAAGACCTCGTCCAAGGCCGTGCCGAAGGCCACGCCGGAAGCCGTGCCGGAAGCCGTGCCGAAGGCCGTGCAGGCGGAGGGTGGCGAGGGGGGCGGCGGGGCCGGGGGCGACAAGCCCGTGGACAAGCGGGAGGACCACGCGTTGTGGGCGGCGACGCTCACCAACGGTCCGACCGAGCTGATCGACTTCGTGCTGCCGCTGTGGGCGGGCGCGGCCATCGGGTTGGGCGCCGCCGAGATCGGGGTGCTGCTCGCGGTGGAGATGGCGCTGTCGGTGGTGGTGCGGCCGTTCGCGGGCGTGCTGGCGGACCGGTGGGACCGCCGCTTCACGGCCGCCGCCGGCGCCCTGCTCTACGCGCTGTCCTGCGCCGGGTACGCGGTGGCCCAGTCCGCGCCGTCGGCCTACGCCGCGGCGGCGGTCGGCGGCGCCGGCGGCGCGCTGCTGTGGGTGGCCGTGCGGGCGATCGTGAGCGAACGGCTGGCCGAGGACTCCGCGGTGTTCGCGCGCCTGCTCTCGTCCCAGGAGACCGGGTCGTGGGTGGCGTTCGTGGTCGGCCTGTCGCTGATCGGCCAACTCGGCTTCGCCGGCCTGTTCTGGGCGTGCGCGGCCGCGTGCGCGACGGCGGCGGTGTGGCTGGTGACGGCGCCGCGCCGGCCGGGGCACGGGGGCGGGGCCGCGGTCGGGCTCGGCCTGCGCGCGGTGGGCAAGCGCTTGCGCCCCATGCTGTTCGCGGTCGTGATGACCATGGCCGCCGAGGCCGCCGTGGGGTTGCTGCTGCTCCTGCACCTGCAGCGCGGGTCCGACCTGGAGGTGGTCGAGGTGGCGTGGGTGTTCCTGCCCGGCGCCATCGCGATGAGCGTCGCGGCCGAGTACCTGCACCGGTACGTGCTGCGGTTCGGGCGGCGGCGGGTGCTGGTCACCGCGTCGCTGGCGAGCTGCGCGTTCGCGGTGAGCCTGGCGTGGGCGCCGACCCCGCACGTGATCGCCGGGCTGTGGGTGCTCAGCGGGCTGGCGTGGGCGGCGGTGATGCCGGTGCAGCAGGCCGTCATCGCCGAGGCGTCCGCCGGTCAGGTCGGTCGCGGCATGGGCGTGTACGAGTCGGCGTGCCTGGTCGGCGCGCTCATCGGCAGCCTGGCGGCGGGCGCCCTGTACGACGGGGCGCACTGGTGGGTCGCGTGCGCGGTGGCCGCCGGGATGATCCTGGCGGGCGCGGTCGTGGTGCCGCGGGCGGTGCGCGCGCTCGGCGTGCCCGACGTGCCGGTGGAGACGGGGCGGACGTGAAAGAGGTCGGGCCGCCGGGGAGCGATCTCCGGCGGCCCGACCTCGTCGACGGTGCTACTGGGGCGGCTGGAGCAGCTCGGCGGGCACCGGCTCGTCCCGCTCCAGCGCGCCGAACAGCGCCAGCGCCTGCTCCCGGTTCCACTGCACGACCGAGCCGACGCCGCCGATGGTCGGCGTGCCGCCAACGGGGACGGTCACCGTGTCCACTCCCCCGCCCATGGCGAACGCCATGCCGACCAGGTTGTGCAGGTTGTCGTCGTCGGCGATGGAGATCGAGTCCGTGCTCGCGAACAGCAGCGGGAACGCCCGGAACGGGTTGGCCAGCACGGCCGGGCTCGTCGCCTTGTCGGTCAGGGCGGCGAGGAACTTGCGCTGGTTCTCCACGCGCTGGAGGTCGGCCCGCGGGAACGCCCGGGTCCGCACGAAGCCCAGCGCCTGCGCGCCGTCCAGCTCCTGGCAGCCCGCCTGGAGGTCCAGGCCCGCCAACGGGTCCTGGATCGGCTCGTCGACGCACAGGTCCACGCCGCCGACCGCGTCCACGATCCCGGCGAACCCGCCGAAGCCGATCTCCATGTAGTGGTCGACGTGGATGCCGGTGGCGCCCTCGACGGTCTGCACCAGCAGCGGCGCGCCGCCGAACGCGAACGCCGCGTTGATCTTGTTCTTGCCGTTGCCCGGGATGTCGACGTAGGAGTCCCGGGGCATGCTCACCAGCGTCGCCTTCCCGGAGCCCTCCGGGATGTGCAGCAGCATGATGGTGTCCGTGCGCCGGCCGGCCGCGTCACCGGTGGCGAGCGCGGCCTTCTCCTCCTCGGACAGGTCGTCGCGCGCGTCCGACCCGACCAGCAGCCAGTTGGTGCCGGGCGTGTCGGCGGGCCTGCCCTCGTAGTCGGGCAGCGCGTCGATGCGGCGCAGCGACGAGTCGACGTAGAACCACATGCCGACGACGAACACCAGCAGCAGCACCAGCACCACGCCGATGGTCCGCCCGACCCGCCGCTTGCGGCGCGGCGGCGCCTGCCGGTACCCGCCTTGCGCCGCCACGGCCTGCTGCGACCCCGCGGGCTGGTAGGCCGGCGGCGGCCGGTGCGCGTCGTGCGGCTGCCGGCCGCCGACCGGGTAGGCCCGCGTCCGCTGCTGGGGGCGCTGCGGCGGGCGCCCACCCCGTTGGTACCCACCCTGCTGATACCCGGCGTTCATCAGACGACCCCGCTCCGTTTGTCGGCCACTGCTCGCAGTTCCTCGGCCACTGCTCGCACTTAAAGACGCCGTGCGCGCCAAGAGGTTGCCAGCCTAGTGGTCGGGCGGCAGCACGAGCGCGGTCAGCAGCCGGTCCAGCTCGGCCTCCGGGTCCTCGGTCAGACCGGTGTGCGCGGGCGAGGTCTGGATGATCGTCGACCGGGGCGCGGTGAGCCAGCGGAAGCGCTGACCCGGCGACGTGCGGGACACCGGACCGGCGGTCGGCGAACCGTCGCACGACAGGCCCAGGTGGCTCAGGCTCGCCCGCAGCACCTCCACGTCCAGGAACGGGTCCAGCGCCAGCACCCGCCCCTCGTCCACGTGCACGCGGGCGCCGAGGAAGTCCAGGTCCTTGCAGTAGACCAGCACCCCGACGTTGACGAACTCGCCCCGCTCCTGCCGGGGCACGGCCCGCAGCAGGGCGTACTCAAACACGTGCGGCACGCGCGGCCTCCAACTCGTCGACCCACGTCCGCGGCCCGGCCAGGCGGGCGGCGAAGAACCGCTCGTACGCGTCGCGCACGGCCTCGGGCGTGCCGAACGCCTCGTCCTGCGCCAGCCACTCGTCCGGCACCAGGGCCAGCACCTCACGCACCAGCTCGGGCGTGACGCGGGCGGACAGCTCGGCGTCGACCGGGGCGAGCGGGCCGGCGAACGGCACCATCAGGTGGTCGGCGGCGTCGAACCGGTAGCCCGCCGCCGGGAACCGCTCCGGCCGCCAGGAGTGGTGGAAGTACAGCGAGGCGCCGTGGTCGATCAGCCACAGCTCCCGGTGCCAGAGCAGGGTGTTGGGGTTGCGCCAGCTCCGGTCCACGTTGAGGGTCAGCGCATCCAGCCACAGCAGCCGGGCGGCCAGGTCGGCGGACGGCTCGCGCACCACCGGGTTGTAGTCGAACGAGCCGGGCAGGTAGTCCAGGCCCAGGTTCCGCCCGCCGCTGGCCTTCAGCAGCTCCTGCACCTCCTGGTCGGGTTCGGACCGGCCCAGCTCGGGGTCCAGGTCGACCAGGACGACCTCCGGCACGCGGAAGCCGAGGCGGCGGGCCAGCTCGCCGACCACGATCTCGGCGATGAGCGCCTTGACGCCCTGGCCCGCGCCGCGGAACTTGAGCACGTACATGCCGAGGTCGTCGGCCTCCACCAGCCCCGGCAGGGAGCCGCCCTCGCGGAAGGGCGTGACGTAGCGGGTGGCCGCGACCTGGCGCAGCCCGTTCGTGGGTTTCACGCCGGGCATCATCGCCGGTCGGCCGCGGCCACCGCCAACGGGTCGGGCGCCGACGGGTCGGGCGCCAACGGGTCGGGCGCCGACGGGTCAGGCGACGGCGGCTCCGGCGACCGCCTCCTCCAGCGCGGGCAGGTAGCCGAACTCCTGGCCCTCGCGGTCGGGGTGGAAAGACCGGTCGTACGGCAGGAGCACCAGGCCGTTGATCCACGGGTCGCCGGAGCACACGCCGTGGCCGTCGAACTCGTCGCGCACGTCGGCGTAGGTGAACCCGGCCGCCCCCGCCCGCGCCGCGACCACCTCGTCGATCACGTCGACGGCCCGGTCCAGCGCGTCGCGCTTGGGCTTGCTCATCAGGCACAGCGAGCTGCCGCCGCCGAACAGGCGCGGGTAGCCGAGCACGACGACCCGCGCCTGGTCCGGGGCCTGCTCGCGCACCAGGCCGTACAGGGCGTCGAGCCGGGCGGGCAGCTCGTCCCGGACGAACGCCTCGGCCTGCTCGACCCGCTGCACGCACCCCTCGTCCTCGCCGAGCGTGCAGGTGGTCATCACGTCGGCGAACCCGGCGTCGTTGCCGCCGACCGTGAGGGTGACCAGCGTCGTCGCGGGCGTGATCCGGGTCACCTGCCGCTCCACGTCCGCCGTGGTGGCGCCGGAGCAGGCGGCGAACACCAGGGTCGCGCCGTTGCGCTCGGCCCACAGCGCGGGGTGGGCGGCGGAGCTGCGCCGGCACGAGTTCGACGACTCCCCGCCGGCGCCGAGCCCCGCCGCGTAGGAGTCGCCGAGCGCGACGAGCTCCGGCGCGGCGGGAGCGGGGACGAGGGACATCAGCAGCGCGACCGCGATCATCTTCATGCGGTCGTCCTACCATTGTGGACAGTCGTCGACCGGGAAGTTAACCCGTCAGTGCGAACTCCTCCGGGGCGACCTCGGGACGGTCGCGGGACGCCGCTACAGGGCCACGCAGACCGGGATCGGGGCCTCCAGCGAACCGACCTCGCGCAGCCTCCCGGTGGCCCGGTCGACGGCGAACGTGGTGACGTTGCCCGAGTTCTGGTTGGCCGCGAGCAGGAACCGGCCGGCCGGGTCGAGGGTGATGTGCCGGGGGTACCGCCCGCCCACGGGCGTCGCCTCGACCAGCCGCAGCGCCGCGCCGCCGCGCTCCACGGCGAAGACCGCCACGCTGTCGTGGCCCCGGTTGGACAGGTAGAGGAACCTGCCGTCCTCCGACACCACGACCTCGGCCGGGTAGTTGCGCGGCGAGGTGGGCGCGCCCTCGGGGAGCGTGCTCAGCTTCGCGCCGGGCGTGAGCACGCCGCGCTCGTAGGTCGCCACCACGACCGTGGAGTCCAGTTCGTTGGCGATGTAGGCGTACCGCCCGGACGGGTGGAACGCCAGGTGCCGCGGCCCCGCGCCGGGGTGCAGGCGCGCGACGCCCGCCGGGGTCAGCCTGCCGTCGCCGCCGAGCCGGTAGCTGTGCACGGAATCGGTGCCGAGGTCCACCGCGAGCACGAACTCGCCGCGCGGGTCGGGCAGCACCTGGTGGGCGTGCGGGCCCTCCTGCCGCTCGGGGTCGGGCCCGGAGCCGGAGTGCTCGACCAGGTCGGTGCGCTCGCCGAGGCCGCCGTCGGGCCGCACCCGGTGCACGGCGACGCTGCCGGAGCTGTAGTTGGCCGACAGCAGGAACCCGCGGTGCAGCGCCAGGTGGCACGGGTCGGCGCCGCCGGTGGACTGGCTGTTGATCACCTTCGGCACGCCGTCCGGCCCCACGGCCAGGGCGGTCACCCCGCCGTCGGACTGCTCGTTGACCGCGTAGAGCCGCCTGCCCGCGTCGATCACGAACGACGGGTTGGGCACGTCTTCCACCACGCCGGTCACGCGCAGCCGGCCGGTGGCCGGGTCGTACGAGCCCACGCCGATGCCGCGCCCACCGCCTTCCCAGGTGGTGTAGGTGCCCAGGTAGGCACGAACCCCCGCCCGTCCCTCACCCGTCGCCACGCCCTCGGTCATCAGCAACCCCGCTCCCACGCCAACGGCCCCCAGGAACCGACGCCTGTCCACAACCACACCGAACCTCCGCTCGACTGCCCGCGGCAGTCCCACAGTGGCCTAGACCACTGCCGAGCAGCAAGAGGCGCAACGAAGATTGCGTCTAGCGCAACGGATCGTCCTCCCGGAGGCGTGCCAACTCGACCTCCGGATCGTACGAGGGCGGCGGGTACTCCGGCCCGAGGTCCCTCAGCGCCTCCAGCAGCAGCCGGGCGACCGCCCAGTTCCGGTACCACTTGCGGTCGGACGGGATCGCGTACCAGGGCGCGTTCGGGGTCGAGCACCTGGTCAGCGCCTCGCGGTAGGCGAGCTGGTACCGGGAGAACTTCGCCCGCACGGCCAGGTCGCCCGGGTCGTACTTCCACCGCTTGACCGGGTTCTCCAGCCGGGCGACCAGCCGCTCCTTCTGCCGCTCGGGCGAGATGTGCAGGAAGCACTTGACGATCGTAGTGCCGCCGTCCACCAGCTCGCGCTCGAAGTCGTTGATCTCCCGGTGGCGGCGGCGCAGGTCGGCGGCCGGCAGCAGCCCTTCGACCTTCGGCACCAGCACGTCCTCGTAGTGGGAGCGGTCGAACACGCCGATGTAGCCGGGCTCGGGCAGCTGCCTGCGGACGCGCCACAGGAAGTGGTGCCGCCGCTCGGCCGGCGTGGGCTTCTTGAACGACGCGATGCGCAGGCCCTGCGGGTTGACCAGGCCCGCGACGTGCCGGATCGTGCCGCCCTTGCCGGAGGTGTCGAGGCCCTGGAGCACCAGCAGCAGCCGGCGCCCGCCCCCGCCGAGCCCCTCGGCGTAGAGGGCCTCCTGGAGCGCGTCGAGCTGCTCGCCGACCCCGACCAGGTCCTCGGCGGCCTCGGCCTTCGACGACGGCCCGACGGAGGTGGCCGCGGGGTCGACCTTCGCCGGGTCGAAGTCCGGGCCGACCAGGAAGGCGGCCGAGACCGACCGGTCCCGAACCGGCTGGACCCGAGTGGTCTTCTTCGCCATCCTCGCCAAGGTAGTCGCCTCGCCGGGCGGCTGCCTCCGGTGCAACGGATCACCGTGTTAACGGCAGATTGCGCAACGAATACACCGGACACGCAACGCCCGACGGCTGAAATCGCTGGCATCGGCCCTCTAGCCTGGTGACATGACCGCCACCGCCCTTCCCACCGCCGAGCAGTTCATCGCGCTCGACGACGAGTGGAGCACGCACAACTACCACCCGCTCCCGGTCGTGATCTCCCACGGCGAGGGCGCGTGGGTGACCGACGTCGAGGGCCGCCGCTACCTGGACTTCCTGTCCGGCTACTCGTCCCTGAACTTCGGCCACCGCCACCCGGAGCTGGTGGCCGCCGCGATCGGGCAGCTGGGTCGGGTCACGCTGACCAGCCGGGCGTTCCACCACGACCAGTTCGGCCCGTTCTGCCGCGAGCTGGCCGAGCTGACCGGCACGGAGATGGTGCTCGCCATGAACTCCGGCGCGGAGGCCGTCGAGTCGGCGATCAAGGTCGCCCGCAAGTGGGCCTACCGGGTCAAGGGCGTGCCCGAGGGCGCCGCCGAGATCGTCGTCGCGGGCTCGAACTTCCACGGCCGCACCACCACGATCGTGTCGTTCTCCACCGACGAGGGCGCCCGCGCCGACTTCGGGCCGTTCACGCCGGGCTTCAAGGTCGTCGAGTACGGCTCGCTCGACGCGCTGCGCGGCGCGATCACCGAGCGCACCGCGGCCGTGCTGCTGGAGCCGATCCAGGGCGAGGCAGGCGTGATCGTGCCGCCGGCCGGCTACCTGGCGGGCGTGCGGGCGCTGTGCGACGAGCACGGCGCGCTGATGATCGCCGACGAGATCCAGTCCGGCCTCGGCCGCACCGGCGAGGTGCTGGCGCTGGACCACGAGGGCGTGCGCGCCGACCTCTACACGCTGGGCAAGGCGCTGGGCGGCGGCATCCTGCCGGTGTCCGCGGTGGTCGGCAGCCGGGCGGTGCTCGGCGTGCTGCGTCCCGGCGAGCACGGGTCCACCTTCGGCGGCAACCCGCTGGCCTGCGCGGTCGGCCGGGCCGTGGTGCGGCTGCTGGCGACCGGCGAGTTCCAGCAGCGCTCCCGCGAGCTGGGCGCCCACCTGCACGCGCGGCTGGGCGAGCTGGTCGGTCGCGGCGTGGCCGAGGTGCGCGGGCGCGGCCTGTGGGCCGGCGTGGAGATCGCCCCCGGCGGCCCGCTCGGCCGGGAGGCGTCCGAGGCGCTGGCGCGGCTGGGCGTGCTGTGCAAGGAGACCCGCGACACGACCCTGCGCGTGGCGCCCCCGCTGGTGATCTCCCGGGCCGACCTGGACCGCGGTCTGGACGCGGTCGGTGAGGTGCTCGGCACTCCTCGCTAACCCCGTGCCCGAATTGCGCTTTCAGCCCGATTGCGCAGGTCACAGACGTGTCGAGGTCGGTGTATTTGCCGACCTCGACACCCATCATTACCCACATGGGTGAACGCAAGCGCGCCGAGGCGGCCAGGGCGCTGGGCCGGTGGACCGAGCCGGAGGAGGTCCTGGCGCGCGGTCGCGGGCTGCGCGCGGCGGTGAGCCACGAGGCGCACCGCAAGGCGCTGCTCGCCCCGGACCGGCCGGGCGTCGTGGAGTTCGTCGAAGCGTCCAACGAGGGCAGGCTGCCCGAGCTGGCGCCGCTGCGGGTCGGCCGGATGCTCGCCTCGCCGTTCGCGTTCTTCCGGGGCAGCGCGGGCCTCATGGCGGGCGACCTGGCCGTGGGCGCGCGCACCGGGCTGGATGCGCAGCTGTGCGGCGACGCGCACGCGGCCAACTTCGGGCTCTACGGCACGCCCGAGGGCAACATCGTCATGGACATCAACGACTTCGACGAGACGCTGCCCGGCCCGTGGGAGTGGGACCTCAAGCGCCTGGCCACCTCGCTGGTGCTGGCCGGGCGCGAGGGCGGCGTGTCGGAGAAGGGCTGCCGCGACGCCGCCGAGGACGCGGTGCGCGCCTACCGGGGCGCGGCCCGGCACCTGGCCGAGCTGCCGTTCCTGGAGTCGTGGAGCGCGCTGGGCGACGAGTCGGTGCTGTCCAAGACCAAGGCCGACGACCTGTCGCGCCACTTCGCCAAGGCCGCGGCCAAGGCGCGCCGGAACACCAGCGCCCGCGTGGCCGCGAAGTGGACCCGGCGCGAGGACGAGCACTGGCGGTTCGTCCCGGACCCGCCGGTGCTGACCCGCATCTCCCCCGAGGTCGCGCGGACCGTCGTGGACGCGCTGCCGTCCTACGTGGACACCCTGCGCGAGTCCCGCTACAACCTGATCATGCGCTACGGCGTGTCGGACGTGGCGTTCCGCGTGGTCGGCACCGGCAGCGTGGGCCTGCGCAACTACCTCGTGCTGCTGCACGGCAACGGCGACGAGGCGCTGGTGCTCCAGGCCAAGGAGGCCCGGCCGTCCGCGCTGGCCCCGTTCCTGCCCGCCGCGCCCGCCCGGCACGAGGGCAAGCGGATCGTGCACGGCGCCCGGCTGGTGCAGGCGGAGACCGACATCCTGCTCGGCTGGACCACCATCGACGGCCGGCCGTTCATCGTCCGGCAGTTCCGCAACCGCAAGGGCGAGATCGACGCGACCACGCTCAAGCGCGACGACCTCGACGACTACGGCCGGCTCGCGGGCGCGCTGCTGGCCCGCGCGCACAGCCGGTCGCTCGACCCGCGGCTGCTCGCCGGGTACTGCGCGGACGGCGAGGAGCTGGACGCCGCGATCGGCCGGTACGCGCTGGACTACGCCGACCGGACGTGCGCCGACCACGAGGAGCTGGTGCGGGCGGTCAAGGCCGGCCGGCTGCCCGCCGAAACCGGATGACCTGCCGGGCGACCAGGTACAGCACCACCGCGTTCAGGACGTGCCAGGAGTAGTGCGTACCGGTCGGCCACTCGCGGCACAGGGGCTCGTCGAGCGTGCGCAGGGTGACCGACACGGCGAACACGCCGGCCGCCGCCGCCAGGTCGTGCCACGGCTGCCGGCGCGCCGCCGCGACCGCGGTGATCACCACCAGCGCCGTGAACGGGGCCAGGTAGATGCCCGAGCCGCCCGGGACGAGCGCGCCCAGCGGCCAGGTCGCGACCGTGAACGCCAGGAACAGCGGGATCGCGAGCCACGCGCGCGCCCACCGGACGTCCAGGTAGTAGTGGGCGAACACGACCAGGTACCAGACCACGTAGACCGCGATGAAGCCGACGTCGAACCAGTTGGTCAGCGTGTTCGCCAGGGTGTGGAAGCTCAGGCTGCCCAGGCCCACCAGCGCCAGCAGCACCGGCAGGGCCCGCAGGCTCGCCGGGCCGGGCCGGTGCCGCCACCACAGCCACGCGGCGGCGACCAGGAACGCGGCGTTGCTGATCGCGTTGAGCGGTTCGGCCCAGAAACCCGGGCCCAGGCGCTCGCAGTAGGCGTCCACGTGCTCCACGGGTGGTGTTCTACCCCGTCGAGGTGAACTCCGGGGGCGACGCCGCTAAGTTCGCCGGTGTGGACTGGATCGGAGTCATCAGGCACGGCGAGAGCACCGGCAACGTGGCCCGCGAGGTGGCGGAGTCCGGCGGCCACGAGGTGATCGACATCGCGGAGCGGGACGCGGACGTGCCGCTGTCCGCGGAGGGCGTGGCCCAGGGCCGGGCGCTGGGGCGGTGGTTCGCCGCGATGCCGCGCGAGCAGTGGCCCGACGTGGTGGTGGCCTCCCCCTACCGGCGGGCCGTCGACACGGCCGCGCTGGCGCTGCGCGGGCACCCCCGGATGCTGGTCGACGAGCGGCTGCGCGACCGCGAACTGGGCGTGCTGGACCTGCTGACCACCCACGGCGTGGCCGCGCGGTACCCGGAGGAGCTGGTCCGCAAGCGGCGGCTCGGCAAGTTCTACCACCGGCCGCCGGGCGGCGAGTCGTGGGCGGACGTGGCGCTGCGGCTGCGGTCGCTGCTGCGGGACCTGGATGGCGCCCGGGTGCTGCTGTTCGGCCACGAGATCACCCACTTCCTGCTGCGCTACCTGCTGGAGCACCTGCCCGAGCAGGACCTGCTGGCGTACGCGCACAACTCCGTGATCCCCAACGGGGCGCTGACCTCGTGGCGTCGCGACGGCGGTCTGTGGGTACTGGAAGAGGAGTTCCAGGCCGACCAGCTGCGCGAACACGGCGCCGAACCCACGGAGACCGAGGATGCCACGATCAGGTCCACCTGAGCCCGTCACGTCCGCGCTGCTGCGCGAGTGGCTGCCCGAGACCGAGGAGCGCGGCACGGTCCTGGTGGTCGGCGGGTCGCGGCGGGTGCCGGGCGCGGTGCTGCTGGCGGGCATCGCGGCGCTGCGGACCGGCGCGGAAACCCTCCAGCTCGCCATCGCCGAGCGGCACGCGTCCGCGCTCGGGCTGGCGGTGCCCGAGGCGCTGGTCGTGGGGCTGCCCGAGACCGGCGCGGGCGCGGTGTCGCGCGAGGCGGCGGACGTGCTGGGTGACCTGGTCGGCGACGCGGCGTCGGTGGTCGTCGGGCCCGGCCTGGTGGACGCGGACGAGACGGCCGCGCTGCTGGAGCGGCTGCTGCCGCTGACGCGCGGCCCGGTGGTGCTGGACGCGTTCGCGCTGGGCGCGCTGGGCACGCACCCGTCGCTGGGCGACCCGGTGCGCGGGCGGATGGTGCTCACGCCGAACACGGTGGAGGCGGGGTACCTGCTCGGCTCGGAGGTGCCCGACCACGTCGAGGCGGCCCGGGAGATCGCGGCGAAGCACGACGCGGTGGTGAACCTGATGGGCGTGGTGGCCGCGCCGGACGGGCGGGTGTGGCGGGACAGCACCGGCCACGTCGGGCTGTCCACCTCGGGCAGCGGCGACGTGCTCGCGGGCCTGGTCGGCGGGCTGCTGGCCCGGGACGACGACCTGGCGCGGGCCACCTGCTGGGCCGGGCACGTGCACGCGATGGCCGGGCAGCGGCTGGTGCCGCGCACCGGGCTGACCGGCATGCTGGCCCGCGAGCTGCTCGACGAGGTGCCGCAGGTGCTGGTGGAGCTGCGGTCGCGCTAGTCGCGGGCGGGCACGTCGTTCTGCCACAGGGCGACGAGCACGATGGGCACGGCACTGGCGAGGGTGCCCGCGATGGCCAGCGCCATGCCCGCCGTGCCGTCGAGCAGCACCTGGGCGAAGGCGGCGAGGGTCGTCAACACGAGGACGGCGGCCATGGCGAGCCAGAACCGCCTGCTGTAGCGACGCGTCATGCTCCCAGGGTCCTCCCGCGTGCCCGGCGCGTCACCACCCGAACGGGGCCATGCCGAACGGGGTCATGCCCGAACGGGGCGTGCCCGAACGGGGCGTGCGCGGACGACGACGCGCGTGGTGGCGGCCACGACCAGGGCGGCGGTCACCACGTGCACGGCGACCAGCGGCACCGGCAGGGCCAGCGCCCCCTGGACCGCGCCGATCGCGCCCTGCACGAGGGTGAGGGCGAGCAGCGCGACCGCCGCCCGGTCGCGCAGCCGCACCACCGCCACGACCTGGAGGACGAGCAGCACGAGCACGGCCGCCGCGTGCGCCGAGGTCAGCACGGCGGCGTCGAGGCCGAGCCTGCGGGCGTCCTCGTCACCCGCGTGCGGACCGCTGCCGGTGACCAGCGTGCCCAGCACCAGGACCGCCGTGAGCGCCACCGGCAGCGCGAGGACCCACCGCGGCGGCCGGCCGACGCGCCCGCCGAGCAGGTCGACCAGCACCGTCAGCGCCGCCACCAGCACCATGCTGGCCAGGAAGTGCGCGGCGACGACCTCGGGCGCCAGCTCCCACCGCACGCTCAACCCGCCGACCAGCCCCTGCACGCCCACCCCGACCAGGGCGCCGACCGCCAGGGGCAGCGCACCGCGCGGACGGTCGCGGTACCGGGCCACCGCGACCACCAGGGCCAGCACCACCAGGCCCACCACGACGCCCAGCACCCGGTTGCCGAACTCGACCACGCCGTGCGCGCCCATCTCGGGCGTGGTGACGAACGAGTCGCCGGTGCAGCGCGGCCACGTCGGGCAGCCCAGGCCCGAACCGGTCAGCCGGACGAGCGCGCCGGTCAGCACGATCAGCACGTTCGCCACCAGCGCGGCGACGGCGGCGACCCGCGCGGCGCGGGCGGTGGGCAGCTGCACGACGGTCACGCCGGGCAGCCTAGAGAGCTAGCGGACCCGCTCCACGCGCGCCTCGTCCCACACCGGCTCGTCCACCTCCACCACCCGGCCGTCCGAGCGGAACAGCAGGAAGCGGTCGAAGGAGCGGGCGAACCAGCGGTCGTGCGTGACCGCGACGACCGTGCCGGTGAACTCGTCCAGGGCCTGCTGCAACGCCTCGGCCGAGTTCAGGTCGAGGTTGTCGGTCGGCTCGTCCAGCAGCAGGAGCGTGGCGCCGGACAGTTCGAGCAGCAGCACCTGGAACCGCGCCTGCTGGCCGCCGGACAGCGTCTCGAACCGCTGGTCGCCCTGCTTGCCCAGGCCGTAGCGGCTCAACGTGGCCATCGCCGCGCCCCGGTCGCGCCCGGCGCGGCCGTCCTCGCCGTGCCACAGGATGTCCACCAGGGTGCGGCCGATCCACTCCGGGTGCTGGTGGGTCTGCGCGAACAGGCCGGGCACCACCCGGGCGCCCAGCCGCGACGTGCCGGTGTGGGCGACCCGGTCACCGCCCAGCAGGCGCAGGAAGTGGCTCTTGCCCGAGCCGTTGGAGCCCAGCACGGCCACCCGGTCCCCGAAGAAGACCTCCAGGTCGAACGGCTTCATCAGGCCGGTCAGCTCCAGGTCCTCGCACGTGATCGCGCGGATGCCGGTGCGACCGCCGCGCAGGCGCGGCGCGACCTTCTCGTCGGTCGGCAGCTCCGGCGGCGGGCCCGCCTCCTCGAACTTCTCCAGCTTCGCCTTCTGCACGCGGTACTTGGCCGCCATGACCTCGCTGATCTTCGCCTGCACCTGGAGGGTGCGGACCAGCTCCTTGAGCCGCGCGTGCTCCTCGTCCCAGCGGCGGTGCAGCTCGGCGAGGCGTTCGATGCGGTGCGCGCGGGCGGCGTGCCAGGTGCCGAACGACCCGGGGTGCGTCCACGCGGAGTGCGCCTCGACGGTGACGACGTGGGTGGCGGCGACGTTGAGCAGCTCGCGGTCGTGGCTGACCAGCAGGACGGCCTTGGCGGTCTCGGCCAGGCGGGCCTCCAGCCAGCGCTTGCCGGGCACGTCCAGGTAGTTGTCCGGCTCGTCGAGCAGCAGCACCTGCTCGGGTCCGCGCAGCAGGACCTCCAGGACCAGGCGCTTCTGCTCGCCGCCGGAGAGGGTGCGGACCTCGCGGAACCGGGCCCGGTCGAACGGCACGCCCAGCGCGGCCACGGTGACCGTGTCCCACAGGACCTCGGCCTCGTAGCCGCCGACCTCGCCCCACGCGGTGAGCGCGTCGGCATAGCGGAGCTGGGTCGGCTCGTCGTCGGTCTCCATGAGCTGGAGCTCGACGGCGTCGAGGGCCGCGGCGGCGGCGCGCAGGGGTGGTGGCGAGGCGGCCAGCAGCAGGTCGCGGACGGTGCTGTCGTCGCGGACCGAGCCCACGAACTGCGGCATCACGCCCAGGCCGCCCTGGACGCGGACGCTGCCCGCGGCCGGGGTCAGCTCGCCGGACAGGATGCGCAGCAGCGTCGTCTTGCCCACGCCGTTGGCGCCGACCAGGGCGACCACGGTGCCCGCGCCGACCTTGAACGAGACGTCGCGGAACAGCTCGCGGCCGTCCGGCAGGCGGAAGGCGAGGCCATTGGCGTCCAGGAATCCCACGTCCGCATGGTCCGGCATGGGCGGTGGTCGTGGCGAGCCCTTTTGGCGGCGGGTTCGAGCGGGTTCGACTGGATTAGGGCGGTCACGTGCCGGCGGTTCGGGCCCGGTGGTCACCGGCCACGCGTGGATGAGCACGTCGCAGCGGCCGGTCCCGGTCGCACCGGGCCCTTGGGCGGCACGGTCCGCCTAACGCCAGGTGTAACCGCGCATCAAGACCAGCAGGGCGGCGAACCCGAGCGAGCCCAACGCCGGACCGAAGGAGCCGAGCACCAGCAGCAGCACGCCCAGGCCCGCGAACAGGGCGACCAGGGCGTAGCTCAGGACCGGGTTGCGAGGCTTCCCGGCGACGAGCGCCGACGCCAGGGCCGGCTCCTCGTCCATGAGTCTCATCTCGATCTCACTCAGGGTGCGGCGTTCCGCTTCGCTCATCACGCGCGAGGGATACCCGGGCCCAACCAGGAAAAACCAACCCCGAACGGAGTCTTCGCAGGACCCGAACGCGCAACTCGCCCACTCCGAACGTACGACACGGCAGTCCTGGACGTACGACTCGCGCGAGTCGTATGTCCAGGTCGCGCGAGTCGTACGGTCG
>NZ_JBHWIE010000167.1:0-16237 GCF_042732085.1 Actinosynnema sp. NPDC059797 | reverse complement strand
CCGCTGCGGATCCCGTGGGTGCGGGACGGGAAGCCGTGCGCGTCCGGCGACCGCGCCGGCACCGCCCGCCCGCGTGAGGACCCGCGCGGGCACACCCGGGCGACTTCTGCGGCCGGGTGACCGACAATGGCCGTCGTGGACTGCGACACCTGCCGCGAGGCCCTGTCCGCCCGGGTGGACGGCGAGGAGGAACCCGCGCCCGCCGCCGAGACCGACGCGCACCTGGCCGGGTGCGCGTCGTGCCGGGCGTGGCAGGCGCGCGCGACCGTGCTGACCAGGTCGTTGCGGCTGCGCCCGGCGACGTCGACACCGGACCTGGCGGGCGCCGTGCTGGCCGCCGCGCCGCCGCCCGTGCGCACCGACGGCTGGTACGCGCGCGGCGGGCTGGCGGTCGTGGCGGTCGCGCAGCTGACCCTGGGGTTGTCCCAGCTGCTGGGGGTGGGCGCGAGCGCGGCGGGGCACGGCGGGCACGGTCCCGGTCACCTGTTCAACGAGGGCACGGCGTGGAACCTGGCGCTGGGGGTGGGCCTGCTGTGGGCGGCGCTCAAGCCGCGGGCCGCCGCGGGGCTGCTGCCGGTGGTGGCGGTGTTCGTGGTGGTGCTGGGCGGGTTCTCGGCGCGGGACCTGGTGACCGGGCAGGCGACGGTGACGCGGGTGACCTCGCACGTGATCCTGGTGCTGGCCCTGGTGGTGCTGGTGGTGGTCCGGCGCGGTCACCGCGATCCCGACGGTGACCGGCGGGCGGGGGTCGAGCCCGGGGGCGGTGGCGACCACGGGTCGGACGCCGCGCCGGAGGGCGAGGAGGGCGAGGAGGGCGACCGGCCGGCGCGGGGAACGCGCCTGAGGCCGGTGAGCCGGGGCCGCGCGGCCTGACCCGCCGACGGGGCGCTGCCGGTGGGGCGCTGCCGGTCCGGTTCACGCCTGGAACCGGTAGCCCCGGCCGGGTCCGGTGAGCAGGTGGCGCGGCCGGGACGGCTCGGGTTCGAGCTTGCGCCGCAGCTGCGCCAGGTAGACCCGCAGGTAGTGGGTGGCAGAGGTGTAGGCGGGTCCCCAGACGCGCGCCATCAGGCTCTCCGGGTCGACCACCTCGCCGCCCGCCCGCACCAGGACCTCCAGCAGCCCCCACTCGATCGGGGTCAGGCGCACTTCGCGGCCGTCGCGGACGATCTTCTTGGCGGTCAGGTCGACGGTGAACGACGCGGTGCGCACCGGCGGTTCGCCGGACGGCCGCCTGCCGGAGCGGCGCACCGCGGCCCGCAGCCTGGCCAGCAGCTCGTCCATCCCGAACGGCTTGGTGACGTAGTCGTCGGCGCCCGCGTCCAGCGCCCGCACCTTGTCCGCGGCCCCGGGCCGCGCGGACAGCACGACGACCGGCACGGTGCTCGACCGGCGCAGCCGGGTGATCACCTCGATGCCGTCGAGGTCCGGTAACCCGAGGTCGAGCAGGACCAGGTCCGCCCCGTCCGCCTCGCCCAGCGCCGACGCGCCGTCGGCGGCGGTGCGCACCGCGTAGCCGCGGGCGGTCAGGGCGATCCGCAGCACCCGCAGGACCTGCGGGTCGTCGTCCACGACCAGGACCGTGGTCACGACGACACCGCCACCCGCGCGACCGGCAGGGAGATCACGACGGTCAGGCCGCCGCCCGGGGTGTCCTCGGCCGTGATGGTGCCGCCCATGGCGTCCACGAAGCCCTTGGCCACGCTCAGCCCGAGCCCGACGCCGGGGGTGGCGTCGCGGTCGCCGAGGCGCTGGAACGGCGCGAACACCGCCTCGGCCGTGTTCTTGGGCAGGCCCTGGCCGTGGTCGACCACGCGCAGCTCGACCCGGTCGCCGTAGGCGCTGGCGCGCACGGCGACCTCCGGTTCGTCCACCGCGATGGTGCCGTCGCCGTCCACGTCGACCGCGCGGCGCGGGCGGAGCCTGCCGTGGCGCAGGGCGTTGTCGACCACGTTGGCCACCACGCGCTCCAGCAGGCCCAGGTCGGCCAGCACGGGCGGCAGGTGCTCGGCGACGTCGACCGACACGGTGGCGCGCTCGTCGATGCCCGCCAGGGCGCGGGCGACCACCTCGTCGTAGGTGACCGCCTTCAGCCGCGGCGCGACCGCCCCGGTGGCCAGGCGGGACGAGTCGAGCAGGTTGTCGATCAGCCCGGTCAGCCGGTCGGCCGACACCTCCACGGTCTCCAGCAGTTCGGCGGTGTCCTCGGCGGACAACCGCAGCTCGGGGTCGCGCAGGCTGCCGATCGCGGCCTTGATCGAGGTGAGCGGGGTGCGCAGGTCGTGGCCGACGGCCGACAGCAGCGCGGTGCGCAGCTCGGTGGTCTCGGCCCGCCGCTGCGCCTGCGCGGTCTCGGCGGCCAGCCGCTGCTGCCGCAGGGCCAGCACCGCCTGCCCGGCCGCGGCCTCCAGGGCCCGCTGGTCGCTCGCCGGCAGCGCCCGCCCGCGCAGCGCCAGGTGCAGGTCCGCGGTGACCGGCACGTCCACGTCGGCTTCGTCGGGCTCGTCGCACGGCGTCGGCCCGACGCAGGCCACGCGCTCCCACGCCCCGTCGCGCCGCTCCAGCAGCGCCACCGAGTCCAGCCCGAAGTTCTCCCGCACCTGCTCCAGCAGCCGCACCACCGGGAACGGGCTGGTCAGCACGGTGCGGGCGTAGGAGGCGAGCAGGGCGGCCTCGGTGCGGGCCCGCGCGCCCTGCTCGGCCAGCCGGGAGGCCCGGTCCACCACCAGCGCGACCAGCACCGCGACCACCAGCATCGCGGCCAGCGTGACCAGGTTCTCCGGCGTGGCCACGGCCAGGCTGTGGTAGGGCGGGGTGAAGAAGAAGTTGAGCAGTCCCGCGCCGAACAGCGCCGCGACCACCGCGGGCCCGAGGCCGCCGATCAGCGCGACCAGCACCGTGGCCAGGAAGAACCCGACCACCTCGGCGGCGAAGGTCAGGCCGCGCCCGCCCAGCAGGCCCACCCCGGTCACCCCGAGCGGCAGCACCGCGGCCAGCAGCCACCCCAGCAGCTCGCGGCGCCGGGACAGCGCCTTGCGGCCGGCCCGCCACCTCGGGGCGCGGCGCGCCTCGTCATGGGTGACCATGTGCACGTCGATGGGCCCGGAGGCCTGGATCACGGCCGATCCGATGCCCTCCTCGAACACCCGTGCCAGCCGGGGTCGGCGGGAGGTGCCGAGGACGAGCTGGGTGGCGTTGACGCCGCGCGCGAACTCCAGCAGGGCGGTGGGCACGTCGTCGCCGACCACGGTGTGGAAGGTCGCGCCCAGGTCCTCGGCGACGCGCCGGAACCCGGCCACCAGCCGGGGTGACGCGCCGGTCAACCCGTCGCCGCGCAGGACGTGCACGACCATCAGCTCCGCCCCGGCGCGCAGCGCGACGCGGCGGGCCCGGCGGATCAGCGTCTCGCTCTCGGGGCCGCCGCTGATCGCCGCCACGACCCGCTCGCGGGTCTCCCAGGTGTCGGTGATGCGCTGCTCCGAGCGGTACCGCTGCAACGCCACGTCGACCTGGTCGGCCACCCACAGCAGGGCCAGCTCGCGCAGCGCGGCCAGGTTGCCGACCCGGAAGTAGTTGCCCAGGGCCGCGTCGATCTTGTGCGCGGCGTACACGTTGCCGTGCGCCAGGCGGCGGCGCAGCGCCTCCGGCGTGATGTCGACCAGCTCCACCTGCTCGGCCCGGCGGACCACCTCGTCGGGCACGGTCTCGCGCTGCGCCACCCCCGTGATGCGCTCGACCACGTCGTTGAGCGACTCCAGGTGCTGCACGTTGACCGTCGACAGCACGTCGATGCCGGCCTCCAGCAGCTCCTCCACGTCCTGCCAGCGCTTGGCGTTGCGCGAGCCGGGCGCGTTGGTGTGCGCCAGCTCGTCCACCACCGCCACCTCCGGCCGGCGGGCCAGCAGGCCGTCGACGTCCAGCTCGGCCAGCTCGACGCCGCCGTGCCGCACCCGCCTGCGGGGCAGCTGCTCCAGGCCGCCGAGCAACGCGGCGGTCCGCTCCCGCCCGTGCGTCTCGACCAGCCCGACCACCACGTCCGTGCCCCGGTCGCGACGCCGGTGGGCCTCCCCCAGCACGGCGAAGGTCTTGCCGACACCGGGTGCCGCGCCGAGGTAGATCCTCAGCTCGCCGCGCTTGCGCTTGCCGTCCACCGGTCCAGTGTGCGCGTGCCCGGTCGAGGGTCCGGTCGAGGGTCCGGCCGAGGGTCCGGCCGAGGGTCGGCACGGCGAGGTCCCGGTCAGCCCTCCCGGGCGGGCCGGTGGCGTTCGCGCGGTTCGCGCCAGTGCCGGCCGCGGCCGGGACCGCCGGCGTCGGGCGACCCGGTGCGGACCGGGTGGAGCGCGGCGAACTCGCGCGCGGTGATGGTCATGAGCACCAGGTGCCGGAACCCGTCCGGGGACGGGCCGGGGTCGAGGAGGCGCTTCTCCTCCCGGAAGCCGAGGGCGGCGTGCAGGGCCAGGGAGGCGGCGTTGCCGCCGTAGATGCCGACCTCGCACGTGCGGTAGCCGCGCTGCCCGAACATGAGCGCCAGCAGGGTGGTGATGGCGTCGGTCGCGTAGCCGCGCCGCCGGTGCCGGGGCCCGATCCCGATGCCGTAGCCGAACCGGTCGGGGGTGGCGTCGGCCTGGACCGCGGACACCGACCCGACCAGCACCCCGCTGTCCAGCGCCTCGATCGCGAACTGGAGGTCCTCGCCCGACTCGGGCGTGCGGACCCGGTGCGCCGCCCAGTGCCGGTAGCCGCCGACCTGCGGCGACCCGTGGTCGGCGGGGTCCCGGTCGAACCCGACGAGCGTGGGCCGGTCACGGGGTTCGATCGCGCGTAACCGCACTTTCCGCCCCACCACGGGCGAACCCGACGACGTGAAGTCGGTGTGAGCCGGCAGGTCCGAGGGGCGAGTCTGCGGAATCATCGGCCCGGACCATATCGGATCACGGTGGCGCGGCCGGCCGTCGGAGACGGGAACCGGGCGCCGCCTCAGGCAACGCGGCGCCGGCCGGTGTCAGGCAGCGGGCCTGCCGGTCCACCAGTTCCCGGGCGCGTCCGGGTCGGTGCTCGACCAGTAGTCCACGCACGCCTGGATGAACTCCTCGGCGGTGAGGTGGCCGTCGCCGTCGAGGTCGAGGTGCCGGAACGCCTCGTCGGCCTCGGCCTCCGTCAGGCCGGGGAAGTGCCCGTGCTGGAACACCAGGAACTCGGCCGGGCTCACGCGCCCGTCGGCGTCGGTGTCGGCGATGGCGAGGAATGCCTCCGCGAGCGCGCCCACGCTCGCGCGCGCCGCCACCGGGTCGTCGGCGAGGCTGCCGGTGGAGGCGAGGAACTGCTCGCGGGTGATGGCCTCGCCACCGCCGGGGATGTGCGGGCGGTGCAGGTCGTGCCAGATGCGCAGGTACGCCTCCACGATGCGCCGCTCCTGCTCCGAACCGGACTCGTGGCCCAGCGCCTCCGCCGCGCGGCGGCCCATGAGGACGTGGTCCTGCTCGGTGAGCAGGCCGTCACCGTCGACGTCGAGGTGGTCGAAACCACGGTTGATCTTGGTCCTGAGCAGGTCGGTCAGCGGCACGACATCCTCCATGCGGGGCGGTGTACCCGTACAGGACACAGCATTCGGCCATGAGGCGCGACCGGGACAGGCCCGTTCGGGTCAAGCCGATCACGCGTTCCGGTCAAGCCGGGTAGGCGCGGGTCTCCGCCGCCTCGACCGCGGCCCACAGGCGGTCGCCGGGGCGCAGGCGCAGTTCGGCGACGGTCGCGGCGGTGAGGTCGGCGAGGGTCGGCGGCGCGCCGTCGAGGCGGGCGCGGCTGGTGTGGGCGTGCTGCTCCACGCCCGTGACGGTGACCTCCCAGGTGTTGAGGGAGCCGCGCGCGGGCCGGGTGGCGTGGAGGCTGACCGCCGCGGGGGCGAAGGTGACCAGCACGTGGCCGCGGGCGGGCTCGGCGAGGGCGAACCGGCCGCCGCCGGCGAGGACGACCTCGGCGCCGTCGGCGGTGCCCCGGTAGAGGTTGAGGCCCACGAGGTCCGCCACGTACGGCGTGCGGGGGTGGCGGGCCACGTCGACGGGCGCGCCCTGCTGCACGACCCGGCCGCGTTCGAGGATGACCAGGCGGTCGGCCAGCACCATGGCGTCGATCGGGTCGTGGGTGACCAGGACCGTGCCGCCGGCGAAGCGGTCGAGGTGGCTGCCCAGCTCGGCGCGCGTGAGCAGCCGGGTGGCGGCGTCGAGGGCCGCCAGCGGTTCGTCGAGCAGCAGGAGCGCGGGCTCCGTGGCCAGGGCGCGGGCCAGGGCGACGCGCTGGGCCTGGCCGCCGGACAGGGCGCGGGGCTTGCTGCCGGCGTGCTCGGCGAGACCCACGCGGCCCAGCCACTCGCGGGCGGTGGCGCGGGCGTCGGCCTTGCGGGCGCCGCGGGCACGGGGGCCGAAGGCGACGTTGTCCACCGCGGACAGGTGCCCGAACAGCAGGTAGTCCTGGAACACCACGCCGATCGGGCGCCGTTCCGGCGGCACGAACACCCCCGGCGGCTCGTCCCAGGCGCGGCCGTCCAGGCGCAGGTGGCCGCCGGTCAGCGGGAGCAGGCCCGCCAGGGCGCGCAGCGCGGTCGTCTTGCCCGCGCCGTTGGGTCCGAGCAGGGCGACGACCTCGCCGGGCTCGACGGTCAGGGCCAGGTCCAGGTCGAAGGCGCCGCGGGTGGCGCGCAGGCGGGCGTCGAGGGTCACGCCGCTCCCCTGATCCAGCGGTCGCGCAGCCCGGCCAGCACGGCGACCGAGACCAGCAGCAGCACCACGCTCAGCACGACCGCCGCGTCCGGGTCGGTCTCCAGGGCCAGGTAGACCGCCAGCGGCATGGTGGTGGTCTCGCCGGGGAAGTTGCCCGCGAACGTGATCGTCGCGCCGAACTCCCCCAGCGCCCGCGCCCAGCACAGCACCGTGCCCGCGACCAGGCCCGGCAGGACGGAGGGCAGCGTGACGCGGCGGAACGCGTGCCAGCGCGACGCGCCCAGCGTGGCGGCGGCCTCCTCGTAGCGGGGATCGGCCGCCCGCAGCGCGCCCTCCACCGAGATCACCAGGAACGGCATCGCGACGAACGCCTCCGCCACCACCACACCGGCCGTGGTGAACGGCAGGGACACCCCGAACCAGGCGTCCAGGTACTGCCCCACCACGCCCCGGCGGCCGAGCACGAACAGCAGCGCCACACCACCCACCACCGGGGGCAGCACCAGCGGCACGGTCACCAGGGCGCGCAGGAACCCCCGACCCGGCAGGTCCGCGCGGGCCAGCACCCACGCCAGCGGCACGCCCAGCACCACGCACACCGCGGTCGCCAGCGTCGCGCACACCAGCGACAGCCGCAGCGCCTCCCCGACCCCGGGGCTGGACAACTGGGCGGGCAGCGCGCCCCACGGCGCGCGCAGCAGCAGCCCCGCGAACGGCACCAGCAGGAACGCCAACCCCAGCACGGCGGGCAGCAGCAGGACCAGCGGCACCCGACCGCGTGCCGCCCGCCTGCGCGTGCGGGTGCCGGTCACGGTACGGCGAACCCTGCTTCGGCGAGCACCGCGCGGCCCTCCTCCGAGAGCACGTGGTCGACGAACGCCTTCGCCCCGGCGGCGTTGGGCGCCTTGGCCAAGGGGGCGATCGGGTAGTCGTTGACTGCCTCGTCGGCTTCGGGGAACGCGATGCCCTCGACCTCTCCACCGGCGGCCTTGACGTCGGTGGCGTAGACGAGCGCGGCGTCGACCTCGCCGAGCCGGACCTTGGTCAGCACGGCCTTGACGTCCTGCTCCAGCGTGTCGGGCCGCGGGGTGACGCCGGCCGCCCCGAACGCCTTCTTCGCCGCCGCCCCGCACGGCACCTGCTCCGCGCACAACGCGATCTTGACCTCGTCGTCGGCGAAGTCGGCCAGCCCGGTGACACCGGCGGGGTTGCCCTTCGGCACGGCGATCCGGAGCACGTTGCGCGCGAAGGTGGTGGGCGTGGCGGTGATGCCGCCGGCCTCCCGGACCTGTGCCACGTTGGCCGGGGCGGCGGAGGCGAACACGTCGACCGGCGCGCCCTGGTTGATCTGCTGGGCCAGCGCGGAACTGCCCGCGAAGTTGAACCTCACCGTCGTGCCGGGGTTGGCCGCCTCGAAGTCCTCGCCGAGCTCGGTGAAGGTCTCGGTCAGCGAGGCCGCGGCGAACACCATGACCTCACCGGTCACCCCGGCGGCACCGGGAGCGGGCTCGGCGCTCCCGCCGCAACCGGCCAGCGACAGGGCCGCGGCCACCGCGACCACGCGCGCGGTCCGGACCACGGTCACGCCTCCGGGATCTCGACGACGACGTGGGTGGACTTGATCGAGGCGACCGCCACGCTGCCGATCTCCAACCCCAGCTCGTCGGCCGACTCGCGGCTCATCAGCGACACCACCCGGAACGGCCCGGCCTGCAGCTCCACCTGCGCCATCACGCCGTCCTTGACCACCCTGGTCACGATGCCGCGCATCCGGTTCCGCGCCGACGCGGCGATCGTGACACCGGGCTCGGCGGCCTCGGCGACGCGCTGGGCGAACGCCGCCAGCTCGGCGCCCTCGACGCCCTTGCGCCCGTTGTCCAGCTGGACCGACGCCAGCCGCCCCTGGTCGATCCACCGGCGCACGGTGTCGTCACTGACCCCCAGCAGCGCGGCTGCCTCGTTGATCCGCAGATTCGGCACGAACGGCAGCTTAACTCCGCAGTTGCCGATCGAGCGAGCATTCCGACGGGGTCCCGCGGAAAGCGAGGCCGACTCGGCCGACGCCGACCGGTCGGCGGCTCACGCGCGCCTGGGCTCCGGCACCGAACCCTCGAACACCGCCGCGCCCCGGTCACCCCCGGTCACCTCGCGCGGGACCACGACCGCGTCGCGCGGCACCAGCGGGCGCACCTCGGCCAACGGGCGCACCTCGGCCGGTAGCCCACCGGCGAACACACCCCGGGCCCACTCGCCCACCACACCCGCCGCGGGACGGAGCCCGCCCCCGCAGGACTCCACCAGGATCAGGTCCTCACCGCTGCCCGTCTCCACCGCGACCGACCAACCCACCGCCTCGTCCCACAGCAGCGCCACGTCCCGGTCCGGGAAGCGCTCCAACCGGACGTCCAGCGCCAGGTAGACCTCCGCCGGGTGCTCGGCCCGCACGCAGCAGCCCTCGCCACCCACCCCCAGCGCCCGCGCCACCGACAGCGCGTAATCGTGCAGGCCCCGGGTCACCGAGTCGGCGAAGTCCAAGCTCATACCGCTCCCACCTCTCCCCACCCGTCCACCGACCGGTCCGCCGAACACCGCTCCCACCCGGAACACCCGCGACCGCCCCCGTCCCAGGCGGGCCGGCGACGCCGGTTCAGGCCGAGACCAATCGCAACGCGGCGAACGCCTCGTCCACCGCCGCGTACAGCGGGAGCGCCCCGTCGACCCGGCTCATCCGCAGGGGCCGCAACACGCACCGGCTGTCCGCTACCACGGCGAACGGCACGCCCAGCCTGTCCGCGCGGTGCCGGGCGTTGATCAGCAGCGCGATGCCGGCCGACCCCAGGAAGTCGACGTCGCGCAGGTCCAGCAGGATCCCCGCCGGGCGCGCCTCGAACACGGCGTCCAACTCGGCCGCGACCTGCCGGTGCGTCGCCGCGTCGAGAGTGCCCGACAGGCCCACCAGCGCGATGCCGCGGTCCAGTCCGGTGGTCGTGAGACGGGTGGTGTGCTCGTGCATGTCGGGCTCTCCTGTTCACCGGAGGCCACGGCCGTGTCATTCGAGCACGCTGCTCGACCCGAACAATTCTTCCGCAGCTGCCGGCATTCGCCGGCTGATCCACCCACGGTACCTCCGGCCGGCACCTCTACCCACGCGCAAAAAATTCCAAACCCCGCAGTGCCGGAGCTTTCAGCGCCCCTCCCGACCCCGCCGCCGACGCGCACCCGAGATCAACCCGGCCCCGCCCGACGGACCGACCGAGGGGCAGGTCACCACCGCCGCCCCCAAACGACTTCACGCACAGTAACCAAACCTGAACGCGCACGCCCATTGGGTGAGTTTCAGGCGAAAGGCCGTTTCGACTGGGATACCGCCGCGCACTTGCAGTACCTTCACCACATCGGATCGCGGAAGATGCTCACCACCGGGTTAAACCAGTAGCCCCGAGCCCCGCGCGTGTTCCGATCCGGGAGTACGGATGCACTGGTACCACGACCAAGTCGTCCCGTTCGACAGCCACGTCCTGCGCCGCGGCCACCTCAGCGTGGTCCGCCCATCGGGCGAGATCGACATCGCGGTCGTCGACGAGCTGATGTTCGACCTCTCCCGCGCGCTCGCGGGAGGGACCCGCGCGCTCGTCGTCGACCTGTCCGGCGTCACCTTCCTCAGCGCCGGCGGGATCGGGGCTCTCGCGCGGGCGCGGGCGCAGGCCGAAGCCCGCGGCTGCGACTTCGCGCTCGCCGCGTGCTCCCGTGCCGCGCTGCGCGTGCTGAACGCGATCCGCCCCCACCTGACGTTCGACCTGCGCGCCACCGTGGACCTCGACCCCGGCGGCGTCGAGGATGAACGCCGTGATCCACGTGCGGCAGTTCGCCTGGCCTGACTACGACGACGTCACCGAGGTGTGGAAGGCGGCGGGACGCGACGCCCTCCCCCGCGCGGAACTCGAGGCCAAGCTGGAACGCGACCCCCAACTGTTCCTGGTCGCCCGGCACGGCGACGCGGTGGCAGGCGTGGTGCTCGGCACCTTCGACGGCAGGCGGGGCCGGAGTTCTGGCGGGCGCTGGGTTACCCGCCGTTCCCGGACGTGCTGTGCTCGAAGCCGATTAGTGCTGCGGGCTGAACGTGCCCGACTCACCCACCGAACACCACCCCACATTGACTAGTTTTTATCCACACTGAAGGAATAATGAAGGTTGGCCACAGGCGGATCGGTCATGCTCCGCTTTCGGCCGCGTGCGACCGCCGGTGACGTAGGAGCCGACGAGCGCCCCGCACCGGGTGCCGTAGAACCGGGGACCGGTCCCGGCGCGGCGCGGTAGGACCGGTGTATGCGAATTTCCGCTGCCCTGGCCGCCCTGTGCCTGCTCGCGGGGTGCTCGGCCACGGACGCCCCGAGGCCCTCCGCCCCGGAGGACACCGCTCTCCCGCGGTCCACCCCGACCACGACCTCGTCGAACCCCCTGGCCGCGTTCTGCCAGGACCTCGACGTGGTCGACGTCGCGCTGGTGGCGTTCAGCGCCGACGTCAGCAGGCCGATCGTGCGCGGAGGAGGGCTCGCCGACCTGTCGGAAGCGAGGAGGATGGCGGGCATCGTCGTCGAGCGGGGCAGGGTCCTGCTGCCGCAGGCGCCCCCGGACATCGCGGACGAGCTCTCCGCGGTGATCGCGGCAACCGAGGAGGCCGTCGGGCACCTCGGCACGTCCGACACCGCCGCGCTCCTCGCCGCCTCCCAGGTGATGTACCGCGACCAGGTGACCACCGCCCGCGACACCATCAGCGGCTACCCGCCCTGCGGTTGACCACCGGGACGGGGGGCGTCGCCGCCGACGCCAACGGCTGGACCGACATCACCCACGGCCCGGACGACACCGCCGCGCACCCCGGCCTGCTCAAGCCCACCCTGATCAACATCGTGACCCGCCTCTACCCGCGCTGAGGCTCCCCGATAACCCGGGTCGGCTGTTGCCTGGATCAGGCCGGTGTCGCCGGGATGGTGGTCCGGGCGGGGCGCCAGGCGGTTTCGCACTCGTCGGGGCTGAGCCGGCCGAGGTCCGCGTCCCGCGAAGGCGGTCGGGGTGGCGGCGCGCGGCATCGGCCCCCGGCCGCACACCACGTGCACGCCGTCCCGACCCGCGTCCCAACAACACCCTCGTGCGAGTGCCGCGCCGCGGAGTGGTTGCGGCACAAGGGATCGGCGCAGTGCGGGACCGGGCTTCCGGTGGCCGGTCGCCGGACGGCGTTGGTACGGTGGGCCCGTGAGTGGCATTTAAGGACTCTCGGGTGTGAGTGACCGGCGCCGTGATGGATCGGCGCAGGTTCGCGCTGCCTTTGCGGCGCTCCCCCCACTTCGCGCTGCCCGCGCGTCCCGAGAATCGGAGCCACTCCCCCATGCCTTTCCCCGTGCGTGGTGCGCACACGCCCGAAACCGGTCGGTCGCGCCGGCTGACGCTGACCTTCCTCGCGTTGTTGCAGTTCCTCATCGCGGTCGACGTGACCGTGGTGAACATCGCGCTGCCCGCCATCGGCGACGATTTCGGCGTTGATGCCCGCCACCTCACCTGGGTGGTCACCGGCTACACCGTCGTCGGCGGCGGCCTGCTCATGGCGGGCGGGCGGATCGCCGACCTGTTCGGCAGGCGCCGCACGCTGCTGGTGGGCGCGGTTCTGTTCGGACTGGCCTCGCTGGGCGCCGGTGTCGCCCCGTCGCTGCCGCTGCTGGTGCTCGCCCGGTTCGGGCAGGGCGCCGGCGAGGCCCTCGCCCTGCCCGCCGCCATGTCGGTCCTCGCCCTGCTGTTCCCCGAGGCGCGGGAGAGGTCGCGGGCGCTGAGCGCGTGGGCGGCGGTGGCCAGTTCCGGCCTGGTGCTCGGGTTCCTGATGTCCGGGCTGATCACCGAGCTGCTGCACTGGCGGTGGATCTTCCTGATCAACCTGCCGCTGGTCGCCGTCGTGGTGGGCGCGTGCCTGCTGCTGCTCCGGCCGGACGGCGCGCCGTCCCGCGCCCCGGTCGACCTGCCCGGCGCCGCGCTGCTCATCGCCGCGCCGCTGCTGCTGATCTTCGGGGTCATCCGGTTCGGCGACGAGGACCCCCACCCGGTGCTCGCCGGCGCGGCCGTGGTGGCCGGGCTGCTGTGCGCCGCGGCGTTCCCGCTGGTCGAGCGGAGCGCCGCGCACCCGTTGGTGCCGCTGTCGTTCTTCCGCCACCGCGAGCGCCTCCTGGCCAACGGGTCCACGGCGCTGTTCAGCGCGGCGCAGTCCACGACGTTCTTCCTGATGACGCTGCACCTCCAGGAGGAGCGCGGCCTGACGCCCATCGCGGCGGGCGCGGCGTTCCTGCCGCTGGCGGTGACGCTCATCGTGGCCACCGTGGTCGTGCCCGGCATCATCGCGCGGCTGGAGTTCACCCGGACCGCGCTGCTCGGCATGGCCACCACGGGCCTGGGCATCGGCGTGCTCGCCCTGACCCCGGACACCTCCCCGCTCGTGGTCTCGGTGTTCCCCGGAACGGTGCTCGTCGCCTTCGGCATGGGCGTCGGGCTGGTGGCGCTGCAGAACGCGGCCCTGCGCGGGGTCACCGACGCCGACGCGGGCATCGCCTCCGGGGTGCAGCGCTGCGCCGACCAGCTCGGCGGGGCGGGCGGCATCGCCCTGTACGTCGGGGTCGGCTTCTCCCCGCTGTTGGGACCGGGCACCGACCCGTTCCTGGTCTCCTACGGGCTGGCCCTCGTCGGCATCCTCCTGGTCGTCGCCACCGTGCCCGTGCTGTCGCGCCGCACCGCTCCCCCGGTGCCGGCCGACGCCTGAGCGGCGCCGGTCACCTCCCGCACACCACGACCGCGGAGGCGCTCACCTGGCGGGCTCGCGGTTGTAGAGCTTCCTGGCCCACAGGTAGCCACCCAGGGTGATCAGGGCGCACCAGCCGAGGGCGAGGGTCGCGTTGTCGCCGGTCGGGGTGCCCATGAGCAGCCCGCGCAAAGTCTCGATGAACGGGGTGAACGGCTGGTGGTCGGCGAACCACTTGAGCCCGGCGGGCATCGAGTCGGTGGGGACGAACCCGCTGCCCATCATCGGCAGGACCATCAGCGGCGTCAGCATGTTGCTCGCGGCCGCGACGCTCTTGGCCAGGATGGCCAGCGCGACCGACAGCCAGGTGAACGCGAGGATGACCAGCACGAGCAAGCCGATCGCGCCGAGCCACCCACCGAGGTCCGCGGCGGGCTCGAAGCCCACCAGCAGCGCGACGGCGGTGACGGCGGCCATGCTCAGCAGGGTCTGGACCAGGCTGCCCAGCACGTGGCCGGTGAGCACCGAGACCCGGGCGATGGCCATGGTGCGGAACCGGGCGACGATGCCCTCGGTCATGTCGATCGCCACGGAGATCGCGGTGCCCTGGGCCGCGGTGGCCGCGGTCATCAGGATGATGCCCGGGACGACGTAGTCCACGTAGGCGTCCCGGCCGCCCGACGGCCCGCCGAGGCCGCTGCCGAGGATGCCGCCGAGGACGTAGACGAACAGCAGCAGGAAGACCACCGGGACCCCGGCGGCGGTGAGGGTGAGCGTCGGGTAGCGCAGCATGTGCCGCAACTGGCGGCGCAGCATGGTCGCCGAGTCGGTGAACGCGCGGGTGGCGGTGCTCATCGGGTGGGCTCCTGTTCCGCGACCGGGTTGCCCGTCAGGGCGAAGAAGACGTCGTCGAGGTCGGGGGTGTGGACCCGGAGTTCGTCCACGGTGAGCGAGGCGCGGTCGAGCCGGTCCAGCAGCGCGCGCAACGACCGGACGTCGCCCTGGCCGGGGACCTGCAAGGTGAGCGCGTCGTCGTCGCGGGACGCCACGTCCAGGGTCCGGGCGGCCTGCCCGTAGCCGTGCGCGTCGGTGAACCGCAGGGTGATGTGGCCGCCGCCGACCTGGCGCTTGAGCTCCTCCGGCGTGCCCTGGCCGACGAGCTCCCCCCGGTGCAGCACCGCGATCCGGTCGGCGAGCCGGTCGGCCTCGTCGAGGTACTGGGTGGTGAGGAAGATCGTGACGCCCTCGTCGGCCACCAGCCCGCGGATGACCTCCCACATGGTCCGCCTGCTGCGCGGGTCCAGCCCGGTGGTCGGCTCGTCGAGGAAGATCACCCGGGGCCGGCCGACCAGGGTCATCGCGAGGTCCAGGCGCCGGCGCATCCCGCCGGAGTACGTCACCGCGGGCCTGCGGGCCGCGTCCACCAGGTCGAACCGCGCCAGCAGGTCGTCGGCGCGCTGCCGCCGTTCCCGGCGGGGCAGGTGGTGCAGGTCGGCCATCAGCAGCAGGTTCTCCTCGCCGGTGAGGAAACCGTCGACCGCGGAGAACTGGCCGGTGACGCCGATCGCGGCGCGGACGGCGTCCGGTTCCCGGTCCACGTCGTGACCGGCGACCCGCATCACGCCCGCGTCGGCGCGGATGAGCGTGGACAGGATCTGCACCACGGTGGTCTTGCCCGCGCCGTTCGGGCCGAGCAGCGCGAAGACGGAGCCCGAAGGGACGTCGAGGTCGATGCCGTCGAGCACGACGTGGTCGCCGTACGCCTTGCGCATCGCGGTCGCCGCGAGCGCGGGTCGACCGGGATCGGTGGTCATGGGTGTCGCTCCCGTTGATGAGGTCGGACGCCGGAGAGAACCTTCACGGCACGGCAAAAGTTATGTTGCATACACGCAATCGTCAATCACTCCTGCGTGAAGCAACAACTTATGCCCAGCTAGATTCGATGAATCGTTGCATGGTCAATGCCGGATAATGCAATATGATGGCGTTGCATTAACCTGCACACGACGCCGAACAGCGGAGGACGCCCGATGCCCGGTGACAGGCTCACCCTCCAGGACCGACAGCAGATCGCCGCGGGACTGCGGGACGAGCTGACCTACGCCGCCATCGGCCGCCGCATCGGGCGGCCGACGTCCACCGTCACCCGCGAGGTGATGCGCAACGGCGGGCCGCGCGGCTACCACGCCGAGGCGGCCAACCGGGCCGGCGCGCGGCACGCCCGCCGGCGCAGGACCGGCGCGCCGACGACGTCACCGGGGACGGCCGACCCCGGCGGGCGCGACCCGCGGCTCGTGGCGGAGGTGGACGCGCAGAGCGTTGAGCTGATGGTCCAGGCCGGGCTGCCCCAGATGATGGCCAGGGTGCTCGCCGCGCTGTTCACCACCGACAGCGGCAGCCTGACCTCGGCGGAACTCGTGCGACGCCTGCGCGTCAGCCCCGCCTCCATCTCCAAGGCCATCGGCTACCTGGAGGGACAGGCGCTCGTCACGCGCGAACGCGACCCCCGCAGCCGCGCCGAGCGCTACGCCGTCAGCGACGACGTGGCGTTCCGGTCCATCATGGCCAGTGCGCACGCCCAGACCCGGATCGCCGAGGCCTGCCGGATCGCGGCCCGGAAGCTCGGCCCCACCACCCCCGCCGGCGCCAGGATGGAGAACACCAGCCAGTTCCTCCTCCACGTGATCGACGACCTGGTCCGCTCGGTCCGGCACTGGCACGAGGTCTACTCCACCCACCCCGGGAC
>NZ_JBHWIE010000166.1:0-16255 GCF_042732085.1 Actinosynnema sp. NPDC059797 | reverse complement strand
GGGTCATACCCGGGCTATCTGTTTCCCCCCGGGGGGCGGGTTTTTGCGCGGCCGTTTAACGCGGTGTTTTGTGGGGGGGGGGGGGCGGCCCGGCCCCCCGGGGGGGCCCGGGCCCGCCGCCCCGTGCCCGCGAGTGGCACCCACCAGGACTTTCACTAAGATCAAGCCACCGACCCGCGCACCCTTGACGGTGACCTACACGATCAGGTGAACATCACCGGAAGATGTACGGAAACGGCGTTACCGAACATCGGTTAAATCATGAACGGAGCGCCCGAACCACCCGCCGTCCACCCCCCACCTCACGCACCACCCCCACCTCGCGATCCACCTCCCACCTCACATCCCGCCCCACCGCACACCCCACCCCCATAGCCACCTCACACCACGTCGAACACCCGGAGCTGCGCCACACAAGCAGCACGAACCTCGGCCCTCAACGCAGCCTCCGACCGAGCGCCATCCGCCCACACCTCCGCGAGGCCGACCCCCCGGAGAAGGCCCGCGGCCACGGCGTGCCGATCGTGGGCGAGGACGCTTTCGGCGATCTGCCGGCACCGGTCACCGCCTGACCTCCCACCGCAGGCCCAACCGGTCGAGGAAGTCCTCGGCGGGCACGGCCTGCGCGGCTGCCAGGACACCCGGCCGCACGTCGCCCTTCGCCAGGTGTAGCGCCATCTCCGCCGCCACGCGCGCCGTGGTGCCGTAGGGGTCCGTGCCCCACACCGCGCCCTGCGCCCGGTGACCGCCCGGAGAGGTCGCGAACACCGCCATCCGCCACTCGTCCGCCCGACGCTCCTCCAGGTCGACCACGGGGGACAGGGCCTCGGCCACCTCCGAGGTGAGCGAGGTGAACGCACCGGCCACGTCCTCCGGCACCACGCCCTGCACGCGCCGCGCCGCCACATGACGGGGCACCGTGATCGCGCCGGGCAGGCCGAAACCCACCAGACCGAAGCCCGCCGGAGCCGGATCGGAGCCCACCAGACCAAGGCCCGTCGGAGCCGGATCGGGACCCGTCAGACCAAAACCCGCCGGAGCCGGAACGGAACCCGACAGACCGAAGTCCGCCAAGCCCGTGCCGTCGACCTCCAACCCCGTGCGCCACTCGCCCCGCTCGTAGTGCAGCGCCCCGTCGGTCAGCAGCGCGCCCGCGGCCGCCATCGACCGGGCCGTGCCGCGTGACGCCGACCCCGACGCCGAGCGCAGGTCGGCCACCGTCAGCACGTCCACCCGGTCCAACTCGCGGGCGACCAGGTGCGCGACCAGGTCACCGGGCACGCCGTCGTCGGTCGCGGCGGGCACCACCGCCACCCCCGCCTCGGCCGCCGCGCCGGAGAACCCGTCGAACACCCGCTTGACGAACCACTGCTCGCCCGTGGTGTCCACGTAGTGGCACCCCGCCGCGACGGCCGCCCGCAGCACGGGTTCGCCGTGCACCGCGAACGGCGCCACCGCGCTGACCACCACGTCGCACCCCCGGAACGCCGCCTCCAGCGCGCCCGGGTCGTCCAGCGCGGCCACCACGGGCCCGCGCCGCCCCACCGCCACCACCTCGACACCCCGCCGGTCCAGCTCCGCCGCCACCAGGCCACCGGTGAACCCGCTCGCCCCGTACACCGCGATCCGCACGTCGCCCCCTCCTCGAACCGAAGACCTCGACGGCGAGTCCACCGCCCGGCGCGCGGACCGGCCACACCCCGCCGTGGGTGGGCACCGGCTGCCTGGCACTCGCAGGGTCAGGCAGGGTGCCCGGCGACCGGGGCAGGATGGCGGGCATGAGCACGACACTCGGCGACTTCCTGCGCACCCGGCGCGGCCGGCTGACGCCCGAGGACGCGGGCATCCGCTCGTACGGCGCGCGTCGCGTGCCCGGCCTGCGCCGCGAGGAGCTGGCGCAGCTCGCGGGCGTCAGCGCCACCTACTACACGCGCCTGGAGCAGGGGCAGAGCCACCAGGCGTCGTGGTCGGTCGTCGAGGCGCTGTCCGACGCGCTGCGGCTGACCCCGGACGAGCGCGCCTACCTGCACCGGCTCGCCCGGCCGGAACCCGCGCCACGCCACCGCCCCGCGCTCCCGGCCACCGCCCGCCCCGCGACGCGGCGGCTGATCGAGGCGATGCCGGACGTGGCCGCCCTGGTCATCGGCACCCGGGGTGAGGTCCTGGCCTGGAACGCGCTGGGCCACCTGCTGCTCGCCGGGCACCTCGACCCGGACGCGCCGAACCGGCCCGACGAGCGGCCCAACCTGACCCGGATGCTGTTCCTCGACCCGCACCACGCCGCCCTCCACCCGGACTGGGGGATCAGCGCGTCGTGCACGGTGGCGGCCCTGCGGATCGCCGCCACCCGCCACGACGGCGACCGGGAGCTGGCCGAGCTGATCGGCGAGCTGACCATGCGCAGCGAGGACTTCGCCGCGCTGTGGGCCGCGCACCCGGTGGCCAGTCACCCGTTCGGCACGCGCCGCCTGAGCCACCCCGAGGTCGGCGAGCTGACGCTGGAGATGGAGACCTCCGAGCTGCTCGACGGCAGCGGCCACCGGCTGATCACCTACAGCGCGGCGCCCGACACCCCGTCGCACCACTCGTTGCGGCTGCTCAGGATGAGCTACCAGGTCACCGGCAGCGACCGCAGGCCGTAGATCGGGGCGTCGAACCTGAACGGGACCTCCTCGAACGGCACGGCCAGGCGCAACCCGGGCAGCTCGGTCACCAGCGCCCGCAGCGCGACCCGCATCTCCAGCCGCGCCAGCAGGTGGCCGATGCACTGGTGCACCCCGCTGCCGAACGCCAGGTGGGACTTCGCCGACCGCCGCAGGTCCAGCCGGTCCGGGTCGGGGAACGCGGCGGGGTCGCGGTTCGCGGCGAACAGCGAGGCGATGACGCCCCGGCCCGCCTCGACCGGGCAGCCGCCCACCAGCGCGTCGCCCGCCACGGCCCGCACCACGCCGTGGTGCACGGGGCTGAGGTAGCGCAGCAGCTCCTCGACCGCGTCGTCCACCAGGTCGGGGTCGGCGACCAGCGCCTCCCACTGCGCCCGGTCCCGCAGGAGCGCCAGCACGGACAGCGCGATCGAGTTCGCCGTGGTCTCGTGCCCGCCGACCAGCAGCAGCACGGTCATGCCGACCGCTTCCCCGACGGTCAGCGAGGGGTCCGCCACCAGCCGGCCCACCAGGTCGTCGGTCGGCTCCGCGCGCCGGGCCCGGATCAGGTCCTCCAGGTAGGCGTGCAGCTCGTCCAGCGCGGTCCGCACCTGCTCGGCGGTCAACGACCGGTCCAGGTGGGCCCGGCTGCGCGTGGAGAAGAACTCCTGGTCCGCGACCGGCACGCCGAGCAGCAGGCAGATCACGTCCGACGGCACCGGCAGCGCGAACCCGGCCACCAGGTCGGCGGGGCGCGGGCCGGCGAGCAGCGCGTCGAGGCGCTCCCGCGTGATCCGCTCGACGTGCGGGCGCAGCTCGTTCATCCGCCGCACGGTGAACTCGCCGGTCAGCAGCTTCCGGTACCGGGTGTGCGCGGGCGGGTCGATGACCAGGAAGCTGCCCGGCGCGGCCTCGCGGTCCACCACGGGGCGCAGTTGCGGGAAACCCGGCCGGGCGGGGTCGGAGCTGAACCGCCCGTGGTCGCGCAGGACCGCGCGCACGTCGTCGTACCGGGTGATCAGCAGGGCTTCCTGCCCGTGCCGCAACGACACCGGGCACACCGGCGCGGTGTCGCGGAGCGCGGCGAACTCGGCGGGCGGGTCGAACCCGGGGCGGCGCGGGAGCGGGTAGTCCACGTGATCGACCTTAGCCGCGGGCGGGCTTCGCGAGCAGGGGCCGGGCGGGACTGCCCCGCGAGACCTGCGGGGTCCTGCGAGACCTGCGGGGTCCTGCGAGACCTGCGGGGTCCTGCGAGACCTGCGGATCCTGCGGGGTCACGCGGTTCCCGGCGCGGCGAACACGGCCTCCCGGTCGGCCTCAGCGGCGTTCGGCGGTGACCACCAGCCTCAGGTGGGCGCGGTGCCAGGTGTCCGGGGTCGGGTCGTCGGCGAACGCGGCCACCAGGTCGCCCGCCGTCGCCAGGCCGGTGCGGCGCAGGTCGTCCGCCGCGCGGCGGACGCGGTCGAGCAGGGGTGGTGGCAGGTGGCGCAGCCCCCGGTGGGCCGCCTCGGCGCACAGCGACAGCGCGGAGTCCACAGTGGACGTCAGCGGGTCCGGGGGCGGCGCGTCGCCCGGGACCAGCGGGGTCGTGCCCGTGGCAAGGTCCGGCACGACCAGGCCGTCCGGGGTGAGGACCGCGATCGGGTCCACCACGAGGCCGCCCCTCGACCGCCTGATCTCGCCGCTCACGTGGGTGGCCCTCGGCAGGGCCCGGGCCAGGGCGTCCAGGGCCGCGGGGCAGTGGGCCCGGTGGGTCGCGGAGATCGACGCCGGGACGCCGGAACCGTCGACCACCACGGCGTCGAGCCGCTGCGCGCCCGGGTGGTAGGCGATCCGCCCCACCTCGGCGACCCGGACCACCCGCACCAACTCGGCGGCCACGCGGGGCCGCACCACGCGCGGCGGCAGGGCGTCCCACTCGCGCGCGGCGGCGGCGAAGTCGCGGACCACGAGGTCGGCGGGCAGCGCCTCCCACGCGCCGCCCAGCGGCGTGACCGACGTGCTCGACGCGCGGCCCGACACCCGCACCAGGCGGCCCGCGCTGCGGCTCGCGGACTCGGACACCACGGTCGACGCCGCCAGGACGGCCAGGGCCGTGCCGCGCACCCGCCGCCCCGCCAGGTCGTGGCCCGTCGGGGACTCGCCCTCGGCGACCGGCCACCGGTGCCGCAGCACCAGCACCGTGCCGCCGTCGGCGAAGAACAGCTCGGCCGTGCGGTCCTCGGGCGTCGCGCGCACGCGGCAGCCCAGGGACGTCAGCCGGACCCGGCGCAGCGGCGTCTCGGCGGGCTCCTCCACGCCGAGCACCTGCGACCGCGGGCCCGCGGCCCGGCTCCGGGCGTGCAGCTCGGTGATCAGGTCGGCCACCCGCGCCGGGTCGTGGTGCGCGCTGCGCCCCCGGTACGCCCGCAACTGGTCGACCAGCTCACCGACGGCCAGCGCGGGCCAGTGCAGGCGGGCCGCGGCCAGGTCGGCGCGGGCCCGCTCCAACGCCGCCTCGAACACCGGGCCCGCGGTGGCCGCGCCGTCCAGCAGCAGCGCGGAGGCCAGGTCCGGCACCGCGCCGAGACCACCGTCCGCCTCCTGCCCGCCCAGGTCGAACCGCACCACGTCGTCGACCAGGCCCCGCTCGTCCGCCTCGCGGAACGCCCACACGGCCAGCACCGTCCACTGGTCGCGCGCGGCGGCGGCGTCGGTGTGCGCGTACCCGAGTTCGCCGGGCACCAGGAACCGCACCGTGCACGACGGCAGCTCGGCCGTCGCCACCGGGTCGGCCGCGGTGGGGCGGCGCAGCCGCACGGGCACGCCCGACGCGCGCAGCCGGCGGGCCGCGGTCAGCACCCGCTCGCCCAGCAGCCCCCGCAACCGGTCGTCGCCGATGTCGCCCGGCGACCACGGCGTGAAAGCCGCCTCTTCCCCGTGCTGCCGCTGGTAGGCGAGCACGACCGCCACGCGGTGCCGGCACACGCCCGGCGCGCCGCACGTGCAGGCCGCCCGCTCCAGGCCGGCGCCCGGCGGCAGCGTCGCCACCACGCCGTCGGCGAACCGGCCCGCCACGGTGCCGCCATCGACCTCCAGCGCCGGTCCCGCGCCCGCGTCCAACTCCTTGGCCGCCCGCTTCACCAGGCCGCGGTTGGCGAGCGCCGCCAACGCGTCGGTGGTCAGCGACAGCAGGTCCGCGCGCGTCACGCCGCCCTCCCGGGGTGCATCAGCCCATCCTCTCCGCGACGAACTCCGCGAGCTGACCGGGTGTCATCGCGCCCACGTGCGCGCCCTCGTTCGCCAGCCGCTGCGCGAGGTCGCGGTCGTAGACCGGGTTCGCGTCCTCGTCCAGCGCCGCCAGCCCCAGCACCCGGGTGCCCTGCCCGACCAGGCCGCGCACGGTCCGCACCAGCCGGTTCGCGTCGCCGCCCTCGAAGAAGTCGGTGACCACGGCGATGATCGCCCGCCTCGGGTTCTCCACCAGGCCGGCGGCGTAGTCGACCGCGCGGGCGATGTCCGTGCCGCCGCCGAGCTGCACCTTCATCAGCAGCTCCACCGGGTCGGTGACGTCGGAGGTGAGGTCGACGACGTTGGTGTCGAACGCGATCAGGTGGGTCTTCAGCCCCGGCAGGCCCCACAGGCACGACGCGGTGACCGCCGAGTGGATCACCGAGCCGGCCATCGAGCCCGACTGGTCCACCACGAGCACCAACTGCCACCGGTCGACGTGCCGCCGCGTGCGCGAGGTGAACCGGGGCCGCTCGATCAGCAGCCGCCGGTGCTCGGGCTGGTAGTGGGCGAGGTTCGCGCGGATCGTGCCGCGGAAGTCGAAGTCCCGGGCGAGCTTGAGGTTGCTCGGCCGCCGCGACCGGGTCCCGGTGAACGACCGCCGCACCTCCGTGGCCAGCTTGCGCACCAGCTCCCGCACCACGGCGGCCACGATGCGCCGGGCCAGCGCGAGCACCTCGGGGTTCATCAGGTGCTTGGTCCGCAGCACGGCGCGCAGCAGCGCCGCGTTCGGCTCGATCCGCTCCAGCACCGCCGGGTCGGTCACCACGTCGGTGATGTCGTAGCGCTCGACCGCGTCCCGCTCCAGCCGCTCCACGGTCTCCTTCGGGAACAGCCGGTGCACGTCGTCCAGCCAGTCCACCGTGGTCAGCACGGAGTCGCCGGAGCCGCCCTTGCGCACGCCGCGCTCGGCCAGGCCCGGGTCGCGCCCGTACAGCCACTCCAGGGCCGCGTCCCGCCGCGCCGCCTCGCCGGACAGCGGCCCGGTCGCCCGCGACGCGGGTTCGCCGAGGATCAACCGCCACCGCTCCAGGTCGTTCACGCCAGACCCTCCCGCACGAGCACCCGGTCCACCTTCTCCTCCAACGCCCGCGCCTCGGCGACGAGCAGCGGGTCCACCGGCGTCCGCACCAGCGCCCGCGCGGACCCCGGCGCGCCGCGCCGGGCGAGCAGCGCCGACGCGATCACCTCCCGTTCGGAGGGCGGGAAGTGCGCGAACGCCTGCCGCAGCGCGGGGAGCGCCACCAGGAAGTCCTCTTCGGACAGTTCGCCGACGACCTCGTCCAGCACGCCGACCACGGACCCGTCCGAGACGACCTCCTGCCGGGCGAGCGCGAACAGCCCCGCCAGCCAGTCGCCGAGGACGGCCGGAGCCGCCATGCCGCGCACCGCACCGGCCACGCCGGTCGCACCGGTCGTCCCCGTCGCCCCGCCGCCGTCCGCCGGACCCGCATCGCCCGCGTCCGCCGCCACCCCACCACCCAGCGACCAGGCGAACCCGAGCGCCGCGCCCCGCAGGTCGGGCGGCGCGTCGGGAGCCGCCGCCACCCGTCGCATCACGTCCACCGCCCGCGCGCGGTCCGCGGTCAGCACGTCCGCCGCGTGCACGAGGGCGTCACGGGCCCCGACCAGCGCCCGCAGCCGACCCGGCTCGGCCGGCGCGGGGCCGCCGCGCACCCCCTCCGCCAGCCACAGCACCCGGTCCACCGCGGCGTCCAGCACCTCGGCGAGCACCGGGCTGCCCGCCGTGCCCAGCAGCCAGTCGTGCCGCCACAGGCCCAGCACGTCGGTCAGCACGCCGCCCAGCGGTTCGAGCGCGCCCGCCGCGGCCACGCCCCGCGCCAGGGCGGCCGTGACCCGGCCCGACACCTCGTCGATCCCGCACAGCGCCGCGTCGAACAGCACCCAGGCCAGCGCGCCGACGTCCGCGCCCGGCACCCGGTCGCGCAGCACCGCGCCGGCGGCCTCGGCGAGCGTCGCCCCGTGCGCCGCGGCCTCCACCAGCGCGGACAGCCGGTGGTCGTCGTCCGGGACCGGTTCCCAGCGCTCCTCGGCGACACCACCGCCGCCGCCGCCGGACGGCCCGGAGCGGCGGCGGAAGCCCGGCACGCCGAGCACGCGCAGCCGGTGCAGGACCCGGCTGCGCTCCAGGTCGCGCGGGTCGGTGAGGCCCAGGTCGAGCGGCCCGCCGCCGTCGAGGCCGAGGCGCGCCAGTTCCGCCGCGACGTCCGTGACCAGCGGTGGCGTCGGGGTCGCCGGGTGCAGCCGGCCAACCCGGTCGCCGCTCAGCGCCGCCACGATCTCGACCAGGGCGGGGTGCGTGCCGGGGGCCAGTGCGCCGCGCACCGACCACGGCGGCGGCTGCGGCAGGTCCTCCGACACGAGGGCGCTGACCAGGCCGTCGAGCACGTCGACCCGGGCCGGGTGCTCGTGCCCGCGCAACCTGGCCAGGCCCTCGGCCTGGGCGCGGGCGGCGATCAGGTCGGCGGTCGACACCGGCTGCCGCCGCGCCCGCAGCCGCGTCACGACCGACTCGACCAGCGCGCTCGCCGCGCCCTCCGGGCCGTCGGTCCACAGCCGGTCGTAGTAGGCGGGCGACGGCATCCCCGACTCGTAGCCGGTGAAGGCGTCCAGCCTCCGGTGCGAGTACGGCACCAGGTAGCTCGCCCCCGTCGAGCCCGGTGGGGGAGCGGGCACCTCGGGCCACCCGCGGTCCCCGCCGGGAACGGAGGCGAGGGCGCGCAGCGCGGGGGTGTGGAACCCGCCGGTCACCACGACCACCGGCCGGTCGCCCGCGTCGGCCACCGCCGCCCGCACCCACGCGGCCATGTGCGCCTCGCGCTCCGCGTCGGCGTCGCCCGCCTCGGTGTCGCCGCGCACCAGGTCGAAGTACGCGGTCAGCCGCTCGGCCAGCCCGGCGGGGTCGGCGACCTCCACCAGGTGGTCCCACAGCGCGTCCACGTTGTCCACGGCGAACTCGCGGCACAGCCGGTCCACGACCTCCGCGTACCGCAGCTCGGCGTCGGCGTACCGGTTGCCGCGCTCGGCGAACGCCGGGTGCCACGCGGGCAGGTCGATGAACGACACCCGCGCACCGACCTCGCGGCCCTCGGTGAGCGCCACCCACTCCGGCGAGTGGTCGCAGAACGGCGTCCACGAGGCGTGCGAGCGCTGCCCGTCGCGGTGGTGGGTGAAGATCGCGACCGGCAGCTCGTGGCCGAGCAGCAGCTCGTCGAGCCGGTGGTTCACGTCCGCCGGGCCCTCCACCAGCACGTGCGCCGGCCGCAGCGCCGCGATGGTCTCGCGGACCAGCCGCGCGCACGCCGGGCTGTGGTGGCGCACGCCGACGAAGACCGCGCCCATCAGCCCGGCAGCAGGTGGCGCGCCCGGTGCAGCGCCCGCCACTGCTCCCCGGTGCGGCGCGGCACCTGCTGCTCCAGGTAGCGGCGCAGCCGGGCCAGGTCGTCGGCGTTGTCCTTCGCCGCCGTGCCGGCCAGGCACTCCACCACGTCCTCGGGCGTCCCCGGCTCACCGCGCAGGTACCAGCCGCGCAGGCCGACCGCGTGCGCCACGGACACCGCCTCGGCGGTGCTCATCACGGTCGACAGCCGGTCCGCCGACTGCCCCGCGCCGCGCAGGTCGCGGAACGTGCGGACCAGCACCTCCAGCACGTCCCGGCGCGGCGGCACGCCGACCCCGGACCGCTCCAGCAGGCGGGTCGCCTCCTGCTCGACCAGCTCCAGCTCGGTGCGGAAGTCCGCGATCGGGAACACCGTCTCGAAGTTGAACCGCCGCTTGAGCGCCGCGCTCATCTCGTTGACGCCCCGGTCGCGGGTGTTGGCGGTGGCGATCACGGTGAACCCGTCGCGGGCGAACACCATGCCGTCCGGGCCGGGCAGCTCGGGGATCGCGACGACCCGCTCGGACAGCAGCGACAGCAGGCTGTCCTGGACCTCCAGCGGGCAGCGGGTGATCTCCTCGAACCGCACCACCTTGCCCTCGGCCATGCCCCGCAGCACCGGCGCGGGCACCAGCGACCGCCGCGACGGGCCCTCCGACACCAGCAGCGCGTAGTTCCACGAGTACTTGATCTGGTCCTCGGTGGTGGCCGCGCCGCCCTGGATGGTCAGCGTCGACTCGCCGCTCACCGCCGCCGCGATCAGCTCGGACAGCAGCGATTTCGCGGTGCCCGGCTCGCCGACCAGCATCAGGCCCCGGCTGGTGGCGAGCGTGACCAGGGACCGGTCGACCAGCGACGGGTCGCCGACGAACTTCCGGCTGATCCCGGCCCGCTCGTCGCCGAGCACGAACCGCCGCGCGGCGGACATGCTCAGCGCCCAGCCGGGCGGTCGGGGAGCCGGGTCGTCCTCGCGGAGGCGGGCCAGCTCGTCGGCGAACCGCACCTCGGCGGGCGGGCGCTGGAGCCGCGGGTCGGTCATCTCGGGCACTCCTGGTCGTGGGACGGGGCGGTCAACTGGTCAGGGCGGTCAACTGGTCAGGGCGGTCAACTGGTCAGGGCGGTGAACTCGGCCAGCAGCTCGGAGGCGGTCACGGCGTCCAGCTCGCCGAACGCCAGGTCGCCCCGGGGCCGCCAGTCGCCGCGGCCGGAGCCGTCCACCCAGATCTCGGTGAGCTTCTGCTCCGGGAACTCGTGCGGGATGCCGACGGCGATGCCGGGGTCCAGGTTGACCACGACCGCCGCGCCGCCCGGCAGGGGCCGGAGGATCCAGGGCTCGACGCCCGCGTCCTGCGGTTGGCCCCGCTCCCAGCTCCGCTTGGTCAGGCCCAGCAGCCTGCCCACCGGGACGACCGAGCCCTCGAAGCGCTCCAGCCGCCGAGCCTCCCGCTCCCGCTCGCCGAGCGCGTGCACCGGCCGGCCGAGCTGCGGGAACGGCTGGAGGATCTCGTAGTCCGCGAACACCTCCGACCACGCGGCCAGCTCGTCGCCGAGGTGCAGCGGGTGCGCCACGCCGACCCGGGCGTCGTCGGGCAGCTCGAAGGCGTCGTCGGACGAGTCGGCGAACGTGCGGTCCTCGGCGACGCGGAACGACGCGCCGCCGTCGGTCACCCACACCAGCCGCCGCACGATGTGCCACAGCAGCGGGTGGCCCGCGAGCAGGTCGCGGAACTCCGCCGCGCTCCACCGGCGGCCCATCACCATCGCCAGCTCCAGCCGGTCGATCTGGTCGGCGGCCACGGTCCGCACGTCCTTCTTCAGCGCCGCGAACCGCTTGTGCTCGGCCTCCGCCTTCGCGTCGTCCTTCACACCCGGCTTGGGCAGGTCCTTGCGCCGCTTGCCGTCCTCGTCCAGCACGTACGGCTTGAGCTGCTCGTCGAACCCGACCGTGAACCGGCGCGGCCCGTAGTCGACCACCAGCGTCGCCGCGTCGTCCAGGCCGAAGTCGGGCACCAGCCGGTCGGCCAGCTGCTCGGCGGTCAGCCCCAGCTGCTCGGCCACCGCCGCGACCTTCTCCTGCGCCCGCTGCTTGAGGCCCTTGAACTTCGCCTTCCGCGCGATGCCGTTCAGCGACACCAGCGCCAGGTCGGTGCCGATCGCGGCCAGCACGTCCAGGCCCGCGACGGCCCTGGCGTGCTGGGACTCGCCCGGCCACGCCCGGATCAGCGGCACCAGCAGCCGCACCGTGTCGTCGTCGCCGAGCACCCCCTGCGCGGTCAGCGCCCAGGAGTCCTTGGCGGGCGCGCCGACGGCCGTCCACAGCCGGAACAGCTCCCGCCCGAAGTGCGCCAGGGACGCGGGCTCGCAGGTCTCCTTGACCACGGCGACGCCCGCGTACGGCTCGTCCGGCTTGGACAGCGCGAGCACGGTCAGCAGGTGGCGCACGGACTCGAGCGGCAGCGCCAGGCCGGTCTCCCTCGCGATCACCTGCGGCAGCACGGCCGGGTCCGCCCAGGAGCCCGGCACGGGCAGCTTCGCCGGCAGCACGGTCAGCGGGTCCGCCGACAGCAGCTGACCGACCGCGCGCTCCGCCTCCGGCCCCCGCTCGCGCGCCGCCTCCCGGGCCTCGTCGGGCACGAGCCGCAGCACCGACTCCGCCGCGTGCCGGGCCGGGCCGGCGGGGCCGACGGCGGCGGGCAGCAGCAGCCGGGCCGCCGCGGACGGGTGGCGGCGCACCCACGCCACCGCGGCCGGGCGCGCGGACTTCAACCGCACCAGCCAGTCCGCCACCACCGCGGCGATCCCCGGCGACACCAGCGGCTGGACCAGCTCGGCCGTGCTCGTCGAGTACCCGCGCGCCGCGATCTGCGCCACCTTGTCGAGCGCGTCGACCTCGAACCGCGCGGCCATGACCTTGGCGATGCTCTCCGACTCCCACGACTCGACCGGCTGCCACCGCGCGAGCACCGGGCGCACCACCTCCTCGGGCCCGTTGAACATCAGCGCCATCCGCCCGAACCAGTGCAGCCTGCCGGCGAGGAACTCCTCGGCGATCCGCGCCCAGTCGCCCGACTCCCGCCGGGAGTAGCGGGCCTTGCCTTCCGCCAGCCACGACTCCCGTTCGCCCTCGGCCCACTCGACCGCCCGCAGGTCGGGCGCCACGAGGCCCTTGACCACGACCGGCCGCACGGTGGTGCGCTCGCCCGTCCACGGCGGGGACACCAGCAGCTCGGGCAGGCCCTCGGCCGATGCCTCCACCCGCCGCCCGTCCTCCTCGCGGACCCGCTCGACCGCGGCCCGCTGCGCGTCGGTCAGCTCCACCCGCTCGGGCAGGTCGGGGTGGCGCTGGAGGTGGGCCCGGAACAGCAGGCGGGCGGTGTCGCCGGGCGCGCCGGCCAGCAGGCGCAGCGCCCGCACCGGGTACCGGCGGGACATCTCCAGCACGGCGGCCTGGACGCCCTTGCCGTCCAGCCGCTTCACCAGCTCGCCGAACGCCTCGTCGGTGGGCAGTTCCGCGAAGACCTCCAGCAGCGCCTTGCGGAAGTCCGCGCCAGGGTCGCCGTCGAGCACGGTGGCCAGCACCGGGGCCACGGCCGGGCCGACGCCGTCGACCACCGTGTGCAGCACGTCGGGCCTCATCAGCCGCCACCGCACCGGGTCGCTGGCCAGGGCCTTGTCCAGCTGCTCGGGCGTGTTCAGCGCGTACACCAGCGAGATCCAGTCGTCGACCGCGCCGCTCGCCTCGACCTCGGCGCACACCCGCTCCACCACGTCGTGCCGGTGGGGCGCCAGGTAGGCGGCGGTGAACCGGGCCACCGGGTCGTCGAGGTAATCGTCCACGACGGACTCCAGCGCCGCGTCGACCTCGTCGCCCGCGACCGCGACGAGTTCCCGCACCCGCGCGGCGACGACGCCGTGGGAGTAGTCCCAGTGCCGCCCCTGCCGCGGCTGGGCGAAGTGCAGCTCGCGCGGCGTCTCCTGGCGACCGGAGCTGCGCCAGTGCACCCGCACCCGGCTCGCCTCCAGCGCCGCCCGCACCGCGAACGCCAGGCCGTGCTCGACCACCCACGCGTCGGCGAGCTTGGCCAGCACCTGGGACTGCGGGATGCCCTCGGATTCGATGAGCCGCGCCACCACGCCCGCGCCCAGCGGCGTGACCTCGCCGGCCAGGCAGGACCGCGCGGCGTCGGCGAGCGCGAGTTCGCCGGCGGGGTTGTCCAGCGCCAGCGCCGACTTGGCCGGGAACGAGGTGAGCGCCGCGCGCACCACCTCCACCGCGCCGGGGTCGGGCTTCACGTCGCGCCGCACGTGCCCGCCGCGCCTGGGGTGGACGTACCGCCACCACTTGCGCGGCAGCGCGAAGACCGATTCGTCGGGCAGGTCGCCGACCTCGGGCCGGGCGTTGGGGGAGCCGGGGGAGGTGGATGGATCGGGGGTGGCGGTTGAGTCGGGCGTGGGGGCCGGGCCGGGGGTGGTGGAGCCGGGTGTGGAGGCCGGGCTGGTGGTGGAGCCGGGCGTGGAGGCCGGACTGGTGGTGGCGGAGCCGGTGGTGAGGGCCGGGTTGGTGGCGGTGGGGCCGGCGGTGGGAGCCGGGGTGGTGGTGGCGGAGCCAGGTGTGGAGGCCGTGCCGGGGGCGGCGGTCGCGGCGGAGGTGGTGGCCGTGCCGGTCACCTCGCGGTAACCCTTCTTCTCCTTCTGCGCCACCAGCTTCGCCACGTGCGCGGTCGCGGTGTCCTCGGAGGACAGCTCGGTGGCCTTCTGCTGGCCCGCCGAACCCAACCGCCCGAACCGGACGGTCACCACCGACCCGTCCCGGGACACCTCCCAGAACTTCGCGGACCCGCCCTCGACGAGTTCCCACCTGCGCACGTCAGACCTCCTGCTCGACCGAACTGTGGCGGACCCTACGCCGGAGGTCCGACAATCCCGACGTTCCACCGAGCACACTGGTTCCGTGGACGAGGTCACCGGACGGGTGTGGGCGGAACTCGGCGGCACCGCGGGGGAGGTGGCCTACCGGGGCGCGGGCGACGTGCTGCCCGCCCGGCTGCCGGTGCGGGACGCGGCGCGCGCGGCGGTCGGGGCGTGCTCGCTCGCGGCGGCCGAGCTGCTGGCGCTGCGCAACGGCGGGCCCGTGCCGGACGTGGTGGTGGACGAGGGCGCGGTGGCGGTCGCGTTCACCAGCGAACGGCACCTGCTGGTCGACGGTCGGGCCGGTGCGACGTTCGCGCCGCTGTCCGGTTTCTGGCGCACGGCCGACGGCTGGGTGCGCACGCACGCCAACTACCCGCACCACCGCGAACGGCTGCTGGGCGCGCTCGGCGTCCCCGACGACCGCGAGGCCCTGGCGCGCGAGCTGGCGACGCGGCAGGCCCTGGAGGTGCAGGAGACCGCGTTCGCGGCCGGCGCGCTGGCCGTGGCGGTGGCGACCGCGCCCGACCCCGCCCGGCGCCCCCTGGTGCGGGTCCGGCGCACCACCGGCGACCGGCGCGCGCTGCCCCCGGCGGACCGCCCGGCGGACGGCGTCCGCGTCCTGGACCTGACCAGGGTGATCGCCGGGCCGGTCGCCACCCGCGTGCTCGCGTTCCTGGGCGCGGACGTGCTGCGGGTGGACAGCCCCCGGCTGCCCGAGGACCCCGACGCGCACGCCGACACCGGCCTCGGCAAGCGCTCGACGCTGCTGGACCTGGACGACCCGGCCGACCGGGGCGCGTTCGACGCCGTGCTCGCCGAGGCCGACGTCGTGGTCACCGGCTACCGGCCCGGCGCGCTGGACCGGCACGGCCTGGCGCCCGGCGCGCTGCTGGACCGGCGGCCGGACCTGGTCGTGGCCCAGCTGTCGGCCTGGGGCGACGAGAGCGGGTGGGCGGCGCGGCGCGGGTTCGACAGCCTCGTGCAGGCGGCCACCGGCATCGCCGCGGTGGAGGGCGTCGACGGCGCACCGGGCGTGCTCCCGGCCCAGGCGCTCGACCACGGCACCGGCTACCTGCTCGCGGCGGCCGTGCTGCGGGGGCTGGCCGAACCGGGCGGGCGGCACGTGCGGCTGTCGCTGGCGGGCACCGCGTCCTGGCTGCTGCACGACGTCCGCGCGTCCGCGCCCGAGGGCGGGCACGACCCGGGGCGGTGGCTCACCACGACCCCGTCCCCGTACGGGCCGCTGCGCCACGCCCTGCCCCCCGTGGCCTACGCGGGCGCGCCGACCACGTGGGACCGCGGCCCCTCCCGCTGGGGCTCCGACGAACCCCGCTGGCGGTAGCGGGGGCACCCGCGGGCGCGCAGCCGACGGGGCCGCGGGTCCGCGTTCCGGGGTGTTGATTCGGATCGGCGGGTGGTCGCGGGGAAGGGGTTCTCGCATTCCTGCGGCGGCGGGGTCGGTCCCGGGGCGCCCGGGTCCCGGTCGGCCTGGCTCGCGACGCGCCCGCGTGGTGTGCGGACGGGGGCCGCCGGAAGTGCTAGGACTGACACGCACGTTCGAATGATCACCTGATCGGGTAACCCTGGCGACGAACGTGCGCATGACGTTGGGAGCACCGGTGGAGGACCGCACGATCGCAGGCCGGTACCGGCTGACCGAGCGGATCGGCTCGGGCGGGATGGGCGTGGTGTGGCGCGCCGAGGACACGCGCCTGCGCCGCGTCGTGGCGGTGAAGGAGCTGCTGTCCCGGGCCGGGTTCGACCAGGAGTCGATCGACCGCGCCGTCCGCGAGGGGCGGATCGCGGCCCGGTTGCAGCACCCCAACGTGATCGCGCTGTACGACGTCATCGAGCACGACGGCCACCCGTGGCTGATCATGGAATACCTGCCGTCGCGGAGCCTGGCCGCCGTGCTGTCCGAGCGCGGCACGCTGCCGCCCGACGAGGTGGTGCGGATCGGCGGCCAGCTGGCCGCCGGGTTGGCCGCCGCGCACGCGGCCGGGGTCGTGCACCGCGACGTGAAGCCCGGCAA
>NZ_JBHWIE010000165.1:0-16295 GCF_042732085.1 Actinosynnema sp. NPDC059797 | reverse complement strand
CCACCGCCCGCGGCGGCACGCTGGTCCAGGTGGGCAACCTGCCCGGTGGCGCGGCGCCGGCCGTGCTGGGCGACCTCGTCACCCGCGAGATCACCTGGGTCGGCTCCTACCGGTTCGTCGACGAGATCACCGACGCCGTCCGCGCGCTGGGCGCGGGCCTCGACCTGGCGCCGCTCGTCAGCGGCGAGTTCGACCTGGCCGACGGCGTGGCCGCCCTCGAACGCGCGGCCGGCCCCGGCGGCGGCAAGGTGCTGATCAGGCTGGGCGGTGCGGCGTGAACGGCGTGGTCACCCTGGGCGAGACCATGGCGCTGCTGACCGTGCCCGCCTCCGGCCGGGTGGCGGCGCGGGCCGTGCTGGGCATCGGGGGCGCGGAGTCCAACGTCGCCATCGCCCTGGCGCGCCTCGGCGTGCCCGCCACGTGGCTCGGCCGCCTCGGCGACGACGCCCTCGGCGCCCTGGTCACCCGCGAGATCCGCGCCGAGGGCGTCACCGCGCCGACCTCGCCCGACCCGGACGCGCCCACCGGCATGATGGTCAAGGAGCAGCGCGCCGGCGGCCCGGCCCGGGTGCGCTACTACCGGCGCGGCAGCGCGGCGTCCCGGATGACGCCCGCCGACGTGGACGAGGCCGCCGTCGCCGCCGCCGACGTCCTCCACGTCACCGGCATCACCCCCGCCCTGGGCCCCGGTCCCCGCGCCGCCGTGGAGCACGCCGTCGCGGTGGCCCGCCGCGCCGACACCCTGGTGTCGTTCGACGTCAACCACCGCAGCACCCTGTGGTCCGACGAGGAGGCGGCCCCCGTGCTCGCGTCCCTCGCCGCCCGCGCGGACCTGGTCTTCGCCGGGACCGAGGAGGCGCGCCTGGTCCTCGGCCGAGGCGGTTCCGACGAGGACCTGGCGGTGGGCCTGGCCGCGCTCGGCCCCGCCACCGCCGTGGTCAAGCTGGGGGAGCGGGGCGCCCTGGCCCGCCACGCCGGCCGCACCCTGCACGCGCCCACCCGGCCCGCGCGGGTGGTGGACGCGGTCGGCGCGGGTGACGCCTTCGTCGGCGGCTACCTGTCCGAGCTGGTCGCCGGGGCGGGTGTCGAGCGGTGCCTGCGGATGGGCAACACCGTGGGCGGCTTCGTGGTCGGCGTGCCAGGGGACTGGGAGGGCCTGCCCACCAGGGCCGACCTCGCCGCGCCCGTGGCGGAGGTGGTCCGGTGAGGCCGCTGCCCGGGTCGTCGCGGTGGCCGTGCCGCCTGGAATAGAGGACAGTGGTTGACCGCATCCCCTGTCACGCTGGTCCCGTGCCGGACGACGACCGGAAGGACCCGAACACCGTGACGACCACGTACCCCGCGACCCTGGACGCCGAGCGCGCCGAGCTGCTCTCCGCGCTCGCGGCCGCGCGATCCGCCCTGGTCAAGACCACCGAAGGGCTCAGCGACGAGCAGGCCGGCGAGTCCCCGACGGTCAGCGCGCTGTGCCTGGGCGGGCTGGTCAAGCACGTCACGGCCGTGGAGGAGGCGTGGCTGCGCTTCGCGGTCGAGGGCACGTCGGCGATGAACTTCGACCTGCCCGACGGCGTCACCTGGGACGACATCACGGCCGGGACCGCGCGCGAGTTCCCGCAGTGGATGATCGACCGCGAGGAGGAGTTCCGGGTCCGACCCGGCGAGACGCTGGCCGGGATCCTCGCCCGCTACGAGCAGGTCGCCACCCGCACCGAGGAAATCGTCGCCGCCCTGCCCGACCTGTCGGTGACGCACCCCATGCCGGACGCCCCCTGGGCCGAGCCGGGGCAGGTGCGCAGCGTGCGCCGGGTGCTGATGCACGTCATCACCGAGACCTCGCACCACGCCGGGCACGCGGACGTCCTGCGCGAGGCGCTCGACGCGCGGAGGTCGAGCTGAGCGCGGTGGCGGACCGGGACCGGGGAGGGGCGACCCGGTGACGGTGCTGTGCACCCGGGCGCTCAACCGCGCGACGCTCGCCCGGCAACTGCTGCTCGACCGCGCCGACCTGCCGGTCCTCGACGCCGTCGCGCACCTGTGCGGCCTCCAGGCGCAGGAACCGCAGGAGCCGTTCACCGGGCTCTGGTCACGGCTGCGCGCGTTCGACCCGGCCGCCCTCGACGACCTGCTGACCGGGCGGCGCGTGGTGCGGACCCACCTCATGCGCCGCACCGTCCACCTCCTCACCGCCGAGGACGTGCTGGCGTGGCGGGCGCGCCACGACACCATGCTGCGCCAACGGGTGCTCGGCACCTACCGCGCCGAGTTGGCCGGGGTGGACCTCGACGAGCTGGCCGCGGCGGGCCGGGCGGTGACGGCGGACGGCGAACCCCGCACCGCGGCCGAACTCGTGCGGGCGGTCGCCGGGCCCCGGCCCGCGCCGGGACCGCGGGCGCTGGGGGAGATGCTGGTCGCCGCCCTCATCCCGATGGCGCAACTGCCGCCGCGCGGGCTGTGGCGCACCAAGGCGGGCGTCCGCACCGTGCCGCTCTCCTCGTGGCTGGGGCGCGAGGTCGACCCGCCGGCCCCCGACGGCTCCGACCCGGTCGGCCGCGCGCTGGTGCGGCGCTACCTGGCCGCGTTCGGCCCCGCCGCGACGGCCGACCTGCGCGCCTGGAGCGGCCTGACCGGGCTGCCGGCGGCGGTGGCCGCGGTGCGGGAGGAGCTGGTCTCCTTCCGCGACGAGCGCGGTCGGGAACTGCTGGACCTGCCCGACGCGCCGCGCCCCGACCCGGACACGCCCGCGCCGGTGCGGTTCCTGCCCGCGTTCGACAACGCGATCCTCGGCTACCACGACCGCCGCCGGATCATCGACGACGCGGACCGCGGCCTGTCGGTCGCCGGCGCCCGCGTCGTCCTGGTCGACGGGCGGGTCGCCGCGACCTGGACCGTCGAGGCGGGCGACGTGGTCGTCACGCCGCTGCGCGCCCTGTCGCGGGACGACCGCGACGCCGTCGCGGAGGAGAGCCGGGCACTGGCGATGTTCCTGTCCGACAACGACGACGACGGAGTCCGGGTCGCGCCCTGACCGGCGCCGGGCGCCGGGTGCGCGCGGTCAGGCCCGGAAGCGGTCGGCGTGCTCGGCGACCCACTGCGCGAAGGTGCGGGCGGGGCGGCCGAGCACCTCCTCGACCGTGCCGTCCACCGCGACGGCCTCCGGGGGCGGGGAGGCGTGCCAGCCGATGACGTACTCGGCGTCCGGGCGGGGGACCCCGGTGGCCGTCAGCCGGTCGACGGCCTGCTCGTGCGTGATCCGCTCGAACGCGATGTCGCGGCCCAGGGCCCGGGAGAGGACCGCGATCCGTTCGCGCGGGGTCAGGGGCTGCGGACCGGTCAGGTTGTAGGCGCGGCCCGCGTGGCCGTCGTCCAGGAGCGCGGCCACGGCGACGGCGGCGATGTCGGCCTCGTGCACCAGCGCGCTGGGCGAGTCGTGGGGCTCGCGCACGACGCCTTCGGCGCGGATCGAGCCGGCCCACGTCAGGGTGTTGGACATGAACTCCTGCGCCTCCAGGCGCGTCCACTCGACCCCGGAGTCCGCCACCGCCCGCTCGGTCGGACCGACGTACCCGCCCCACAGGACCGTCATCCGCCGCACGCCGGCGTCCAGCGCGCGCTGGACCAACTCGGCGCCCACCTCGGCCAGGCCCGTCGTCGCGGTGATGTGCAGCCCGGTGACCCCGGTGAGGGCGTCGGTCAGCGCGGCGGGCTCGGTGTGCGTGCCCGGCACCACTTCCACTTCGGTGGGCAGCTTCCGCCGGGCCGCGTCGGGGTCGCGGCTCAGGGCCCGGACCCGCTGCCCGCGTCGCAACAGCCCGGTCACCACGTGGCGGCCGGTGTTCCCGGTGGCGCCCGTTACCAGGACCGTCATGGTGGATCTCCTCTCGTCGCCGACGACGCTAGGAGCTGGAGCGAACTGGAGGTCCACCGGATGTGACGCCGATCATGGTGGGCGCGGACCCGTTCGACCGGCGGGTCAGGTGGGCGCGGAAGGGCGCCGGTAGGCGGCGCCCGCCACCGTGAACGCGATGCCGCCCGCGATGAACCACGGGTTCCACAGCAGGAGGGTCCACCACCTCTGGTCCGGACCCACGGTGTCCTCCAAACCGCCGGAGCCGGTCAGCAGCAGCGCCTCGACCACGAGGCCGCGGACCAGCAGGACGGCGCCCGCCGCGACACCGGCCAGCCGGACCGCCTTGCCGAGCGGACCGGGGCGGCGCGGCCGGGAGAGCGCCCACCCCACCGCCGCGCCGACCAGGCACAGCACGCCCACACCCCAGAGACCTCCCGCGACGAACCAGGCGGGTCGTTCAGCGGCCAGCTCGGGACCGGCGGACACGTCCAGCAGCGTGCTGCCGCCCAGTGCCCAGAAGAAGTGCGCGGCGGCGAAGACCACCGACCACCCGGCCGCCAACCTGGCGCAGCGGGCGCCCCGGATCGCTTGCTCGGACACGTGCACGGCGCTAAGCGATCCCGGCCTCGATCAGCCGCTTCCAGATCTCGCCCTGGTCGACCACCTCGACGCCGAGCTTCTCGGCCTTGGCGGTCTTGTTCGCGCCCACGTCGGCCCCGGTGATCAGGTAGTCGGTGTTGGTCGAGACCGAGGACGCGGTGGTCGCGCCCGCCTTCTGGCACAGCCGCTGGAAGGTCGGGCGGGGCACCTTCTCGCCGGAGCGCGGGTCGCTGATCGAGCCGGTGATCACCACGGTCTTGCCGGCCAGCGGCGCGTCGGAGGCGACGACGGGCGGCAGGTCCTCCTCGCGCACGTCCAGGGAGACGCCGCGCTCCCGCAGCCGCTCCAGCTCGGGCCGCAGCCGGGTCAGGTGCTCGATCAGCGAGGCCGCCACCTTCGGGCCGATGTCCTCCACGGCCACGAGGCGTTCCTCGCCGGCGTCGGCGACCTCCTCCAGCGACCCGAACCCGGCGCGGCACAGCCGGGCCGCCGTGCCCTCCGACGCCATCGGGATCGCGAACCCGATCAGCGCCCGGCGCAGGCCGACCGCGCGGCTCGCGGCGATCGAGTCGATCATGCGGGTCGCGGAGGTCTCGCCGATCCGCTCGAACTCCAGGAGCTGTTCCTTGGTGAGCGCGTAGAAGTCCGACGGGTGCTCCAGCAGCCCGGCTTCGGCCAGCCGCTCGATCCACACCGGACCGACGGCCTCGATGTCGGCCGCCGCGCGCGAGGCCCAGTGGACGAGCCTGCGCACGGTCTGCGCCGGGCAGGCCACGTTGGTGCAGAACAGCTCGCGGCTGTTGCCCTGCTCGGTCAACCCGTGCCCGCACGACGGGCACGCCGCTGGCGGCACGATCTCCCGCTCCTCGCCGGTGCGCCTGGACTCGTCCAGCACGCCCGCCACGAACGGGATCACGTCGCCGGCCCGGCGCACCAGGACCGTGTCGCCGATGCGGATGCCGCGCGCCCGGATCACCTCCTGGTTGGCCAGCGTCGCGCGGGTGACCGTCGTGCCGCCGACGAACACCGGCTCCAGGTGCGCGACCGGGGCGATCTTGCCGGTCTTGCCGACGTCCCAGACCACATCGGACAGCACGGTCGTCTTCTCCTCGGCGGCGAACTTGTAGGCCAGCGCGCCGCGCGGCGAGTTCGACCGCGTGCCGGCCGCGGCGTAGGCGTCCCGGTTGGCCAGCCGCAGCACCGCGCCGTCGAGGTCGTAGTCCAGGTCGTTGCGCCGCGCCTCGATCCCGGAGATCACCTCCTGCGCCTGTGCCGGGGTGTCGCAGTGCCGCATGTCGGCCACGTCGAACCCGAGCGCGCGCAGGCCCTGCTCCAGGTCGGCCGCCGCGCCGCCCTCGGAGGTGTCCAGGTCGAAGGCGAAGAACCGCAGCCGCCGCCCGGCGACCGTGGCCGGGTCCTTGGCCCGCAGCGTGCCCGCGGCCGCGTTGCGCGGGTTGATCAGCGGCTTGTCCGGGTGCGCGGTGTTGTAGGCGGCGAACGTGGACCGCAGCATCACCGCCTCGCCGCGCACCTCCACCCGGCCCGGCGCGTCGACCCGGTCGGGCACCCCGTCGGCCAGCGCCCGCACCAGCGGCGTCACGTCGTCGCCCGTGGTGCCGTCGCCGCGGGTGACCGCCCGCGCCAGCCTCCCGCCCTCGTAGACCAGCGACAGCGACAGCCCGTCCAGCTTCGGCATCACCACCACCGGCTGGCCCGGGAAGCGGCCGAAGAACGCCTCCACCTGCTCGGGCCTGGTCGCCTTCTCCAGCGACAGCATCGGGCGCGAGTGCCGGACCGGCGCGTGCAGCACCGCGGGGGCGCCCACCTGCTCCAGCGGGTTCGGGTCCGGCGCCAACCCCGGGTTGGCCTCGATCAGCCCCCGCAGCTCGTCCTCGATCGCGTCGTACTCCGCGTCGGCCACCAGCGGCGAACCCCGGTAGTACGCGTCGCGCAGCGACACGACCTGGTCGGCCAGTTCCCGGATCCGTTCCTCAACGTCCACGGCGCGCACGCTACCGGCAACCACCGACAGGAACCCCGCACAGCCGGCGGACCGCACCCGTTCCGGTGCGTCGCGCCACCGGACCGGCGTGCCGGGGGTGCGCGACACCCGCGCCGCGCACCCCCGGACCGTCAGTCGCCCAACGGGTTGAGCAGGTCCGCCTTGCCCTCGAAGGCGAAGAGCAGGAGGTCCGTCATGCGGAACGTCCGCCGGTCCGGGCCGAACGCGGGCCGCCACGACGGCTCGCGCACGATCGACGTCCGGCTGCCCTCCATCGCCCGGTGGAACACCTCCGCGACGATCCGGCCGCCGACCGGTCCCAGCCGGCCGCCGTGGAACTCCGCCTCCCGCAGGACGTAGAACCACAGCGGGGTCGCGGCGGCGACCGCGGCCCTCTGCTCCTCGGTCAGCGAGTCCAGGGACGCGCCGCCGTGGCCGACCAGGACCTGCTCCTCGGTCAGCGGCTCGACCCCCAGGAACTCCGCCATCTGCTGCCCGGTCGCCAGCCGGACCATGCCCGCCCGGGTCAGGTTGCGGAAGGCGAGGTTGCGCTGGACGTCCTCGACCACCGTGCCGCGACCGCTGAAGGTGCCCGCCGGCAGTTGGTCCAGCGGGTCCACCAGCAGGGAGTCGACCCGCATGGCCGCGTTGCCGCCGCCGGCGGGCGGTGCCAGGTCCGGCCGGTCGACCTCGGTGAAGTCGTACAGCCTGCGGAAGTCGGCGATCCAGCTGGTGGGCAGCGCGTCGACGCTCTCGTGGTGCGGGTCGTCCAGGTCGGCCAGCGACGACCCGCCGTCGAAGTTGCCGGAGGTGCCGCTGAACGCGAACAGGAGGAACAGCGTCCCGGGGATGCCGGTACCGGTGTTGAACAACCGGTTCCACTCGTAGGACGAGCGGATCATGCTGTGGCCCAGGCGGTACGCGGCCACCGCGAACTCCAGCGGCATCGTCGGGTGCGGCCCCACCGGCCGGCCCCGGCGGGGCGCCTCGAAGAACCGCCTGCCGTTGGCGAACACGTCGTCCACGATCGCCGGGTCCACGACGCGCGGCAGGAAGTCGTGGCGCAGCACCCACTGGTAGTGCCGCACCACCTGGCCGCGCGCCGCCTCGAACAGCCGCCGCCCGGTCAGGCCGCGCAGCGCCAGCTCGTCGACGACCTGGTTGTGGAACCTGATGAACGCCAGGTGCGTCTGCGCCACGGCGAGGTTCTCGTCGTTGCGCGGGTCCGGGATCAGCGGGCGCCTGCGCTCCTCCTCGGTCAGGCCGGACTGCCCGAACCGCGGCAGGTCGAAGCCCTCCATCGCCGGCAGGGTGACCTGCCCGTCGCCGGACGGGTCGCTCGCGGGCGAGGTCGTGCCGACCTTCAGCTTGACCCGGTCGGCGGCGTAGAACACCCGGTCGGCGTGGTCGTCCGGACCGCGGCCGTAGACCGAGTCGAGGTCCAGTGCGGGCGAGCGGCCCTGCACCAGCTCGTCGAGGGTCACGTCCTCGCCGAGCCGCGCCCCGGTCCGGTCCATGGTCAGGTCGTGGTCGACGAACTGGCCGAGGTAGGTGAAACCCGCCGGGACCGGCGGGTCCGAGGACTCCGGCTGCGCGCCCGCCGCGGTCATCGCGTGGGCCAGCGCGACCCTGGTCCCCTCGTCGAGCTGCGCGCCCTCCGGCCCCATCCGCGAGAACCGGAAGCGGCGCAGTTCCTCGACCGCGGCCGGTCGGCGCGTGAGCGCGTTGCCGTCGCGGTCGAATTCGATCACCCCTTCGCCGACGACGAAGAAGCTGTTCCGGCCGTGCTGTTCCATAGACCCCCCCGAGTCCGTGAGAAGTGCTCCCGCGCAATGCGGGAGCAGGGCGGTCACGCCCCCTGCGTACGCCCTTGCCTCCACGTGTACCAGCACTCGACCGCCGCGCGCAGGAATACGGGGGATTCCTGCCCTTTCCCCAGTCCACGTCACGCGGCATTTCCCGGGAATCGTCATTGAGCGATTACCGAGAGCGCACGTACACGCCGGCGCGGGCGGCGACCGCGGCGGCTTCGGCGGCCTGGTCGGCCACCGCCTCGTCCAGCTCGCCCGTGGTGAGCAGGTGGTAGTAGAGCGGGGCGGAGACGGCCCGGACCACCGCGTGGGCGTCCGTCCCGGATGGCGCCTCGCCCCGGGCGACGGCCTGCTCCACGCACGGCGCCCACTCGGCCACGCGGGTGGCGTAGAAGCCGTGCAGGGCGGTGGCCGCCAGGGGGTCGCCGGTGGCGGCGGCGATGACCGACTTGAACAGCGAGCCCTGCCGGGGGTCGGTGAGCGTCCGGTGGACGAGCCGGGCGTTGGCCTTCAGGTCCTCCAGCAGGTCGCCGGTCTCGGTGCGCGGCGAGGACGACTCGGCCATGTCGAGCAGCAGGTCGGCCACGAGCGCGGTCGGGGTGCCCCAGCGCCGGTACACCGTCGTCTTGCCGACGTCCGCGCGGCGGGCGACGTCGGCCAGGTCGAGGTGGGCGAAGCCCTGCTCGGCCAGGACGTCCCCGGTGGCCCGGAGCACCTGCTCCCGTACCCGGGCGGACCGCCCACCCGGCCGTGCCTGAGCCATAACGGGACTCCAGTTCCTTTAGTGTGCTACCTTAACGGCACCACAGTACCTTTAAAGGGGGAGGCGTCATGGAACACCGACGGCTGGGGGCCTCCGGGCTCCAGGTGCCCGTGCTCAGTCTCGGCGCGGGCACCTTCGGCGGGCGCGGCCCGCTGTTCGGCGCGTGGGGCGACACCGACGTGGCGCGGGCGCGCGAGCTGGTGGACCTCTGCCTCGACGCGGGGGTGACCATGTTCGACACCGCCGACGTGTACTCCGACGGCGCGTCCGAGGAGGTGCTCGGCGCGGCGATCAAGGGGCGCCGGGACCGGGTGATCCTGTCCACGAAGGCCGGCCTGCCCGTCGGCGACGGGCCCAACGACGCGGGCTCGTCGCGGTCCCGGCTGGTCAAGGCGTGCGAGGACGCGCTGCGTCGCCTGGGCACCGACCACATCGACCTGTTCCAGCTGCACGCGTTCGACGCGGGCACGCCCGTCGAGGAGGTCCTGGACGCGCTGCACGGCCTCGTCCGGGCGGGCAAGGTCCGCTACCTGGGCGTGTCCAACTTCGCCGGCTGGCAGCTGATGAAGTCGCTGGCCGCCGCCGAGCGGCACCACCACCCGCGCTACGTCGCCCACCAGGTCTACTACTCCCTCGTCGGCCGCGACTACGAGTGGGAGCTGATGCCGCTCGGGCACGACCAGGGCGTGGGCGCCCTCGTGTGGAGCCCGCTCGGCTGGGGGCGGCTCACCGGCAAGGTGCGCCGCGGCCGACCGCTGCCCGAGCGGAGCCGGCTGCACGACACCGCCGACTACGGCCCGCCCGTGGACCAGGAGCTGCTGTACGACGTGGTCGACGTCCTCGTGGAGATCGCGGCGGAGACCGGCCGGACCGTGCCGCAGGTCGCCCTCAACTGGCTGCTCACCCGGCCGACCGTCGCCTCGGTGATCATCGGCGCGCGCGACCGGGCGCAGCTGCGCGACAACCTCGGCGCCGTCGGCTGGCGGCTCGGCCCGGAGCAACTCGCCGCGCTCGACGCGGTGAGCGCCCGGACCGCTCCTTATCCGTACTTCCCCTACCAACGCCAGGAAGGGTTCGCGCGGGTCAATCCCAGCCTGGTCTGACCGCAGAAAAAGGGTTGATGAGCTGTTCGGCACAACAATGGGGTCCGATCGCGGTGCGGCGAATGGGTGCAGCCACTCTGGGTGTGTAACAGCCGATGTCCCGAATTCGACTCCCGTGGTGGCGAATTACCGCTGAAGGCACAGCGCACGAATCGCGAACCGCCGGTGGCGTCGGAGGGGTGGCCTGTCTTGGCGACGATGAAGTTGTTGCGCCTGCTCGTCGTGCTGTTGTCGACGGCGGGGCTGGTGGTGGTGGTCGAGGGCGCCGCGCCGCGGTTCGCCGCGGCGGCGCCGTGCGACGTCCCGGTGGTGAGCCGGGTGGCGTGCGAGAACACGAAACCTGGGGTGGACGACTGGCAGGTCGCCCACCGGGACGAATCGATCGTGGGCTATTCGACCGACATCAGCGCGACGCCGGGTGGCCGGGTCGATTTCAAGGTGCTCACCAGCGCCTCCTCCTACCGCGTGGACATCCACCGCATGGGCTATTACGGGGGCAAGGGCGCGCGGCTGGTCGGCTCGGTGTCGCGGAATTCCGCGCAGCACCAGCCGGCCTGCCTGCGCGGCACCGACGGCAGCGCGCTCATCGACTGCGGCAACTGGAACGTCTCGCTGAGCTGGGACGTGCCGGTGGACGCCGTGTCCGGGATCTACTACGCGCGGTTGCGGCGCAACGACACCGGCGCGGAGAACGAGATCGTGTTCGTCGTCCGCGACGACAGCAGCACCTCGAAGATCCTGTTCCAGACCTCCGACTCCACGTGGGTGGCCTACAACCGCTACGGGGGCAACAGCCTGTACTTCGGCGACGGCCCCGGGCAGGGCGGCCAGGCGTACAAGGTGAGCTACAACCGGCCCTACACCGGCGGCGACGGCGAGGAGAACTTCGTCTTCAACGCCGAGTACCCGATGCTGCGGTTCCTGGAGCGCAACGGCTACGACGTCAGCTACACCACCGACGTGGACTCGGCGCGGCGCGGTCACCTGATCAGGAACCACAGGGTGTTCATGGCCGTCGGCCACGACGAGTACTGGTCCGACGAGCAGCGCGCGAACGTCGAGGCGGCCCGCGCGGCGGGCGTGCACCTGGCGTTCCTGACCGGCAACGAGATCTTCTGGAAGACCCGCTGGGAACCCTCCATCGACGGCTCCGGCGCCGACTGGCGCACGCTGGCCTGCTTCAAGGAGACCAAGGGGAACCAGGACGACGGCCTGCCGGACTGGACGGGCACGTGGCGCGACCCGCGCCGCAGCCCGCCCAGGACGGCGGCCGGCCCGAGAACGCGTTGCTGGGCAACATCTTCACCGTCAACGGCCGCCGCGAGGACTCCCTCCAGGTGCCCGCCGCCTACGGCAGGATGCGGTTGTGGCGGCACACCGACCTCCAGAACATGGCCGCCGGCACCACCTACACCTTCCGGCCCGGCACCCTCGGCTACGAGTGGAACACGGTCCCGGACAACGGGCACCAGCCGGCGGGCGTGGCGCGGATGTCGCGGACCACGGTCCAGCTCAACGGCCCCTACGTGCTGAAGAACTGGGGCGACCTGTACGGCCCCGGCACCGAGACGCACGCGATCACCTACTACCGGCACCCCAGCGGCTCGCTGGTGTTCGGCGCGGGCACCGTCCAGTGGTCGTGGGGCCTGGACGACGAGCACGCCTACCGCACCACCACCTCGACCTCGAACCCCCGGATGCAGCAGGCCACGGTCAACTTCCTGGCCGACATGGGCGTCGCGGCGACGACGCTCCAGCCCACCCTGGTCCAGGCGACCGGCACCGCCGACGCGCAGCCGCCCGTGGTCGCGCACACCGCCACGCCCGTCCAGAGCGCGGTCGGCGCGCAGTACACCTTCTCGGGCACCGTGTCCGACGCGGCCGGGCAGGTGGCCGGTGTCGAGGTGTCCACGGACGGCGGCGCCCGCTGGCACCCGGCGACCTGGCAGGCGGGCCAGGGCACGTGGAGCCACACCTACGCGCCCACGGCCTCCGGGCCGGCGCAACTGCTGGTGCGCGCGGTGGACGACTCGCTGAACCTGTCCGCCCCGGTGGCCGCCCCGGTCGTGGTGGCGCCGCGCTCGTGCCCGTGCGGCCTGTGGACGGCGGCCGACGTGCCGGCCAACCCCGACAACGCGGACGGCACCCCGCTGGAGCTGGGCGTGAAGTGGCGCGCCCCGACCGCGGGCAAGGTGCACGGCGTCCGGTTCTACAAGGGCGCGGGCAACTCCGGCACGCACACCGGCTCGCTGTGGTCGGCCTCCGGTCAGCGGCTGGCCACCGGCACGTTCACCAACGAGACCGCGAGCGGCTGGCAGGCGCTGACCTTCGCCTCGCCGGTGGCGGTCGCCGCGAACACCACCTACGTGGTCTCGTACTACTCGCCGGCCGGCCGCTACGCGATGAACGCCGAGTACTTCAGCCGCGAGTCCCGGTACCTGGAGCCGCTGACGGGCCTGCGGTCGGGGGTGGACGGGCCCAACGGCATGTACCGCCTGGGCGCCGGCTTCCCCGACCGGAGCTACGAGGACAGCAACTACTGGGTCGACGTGCTGTGGTCGCCCGTGCCGTGACCCGGCCGGGCGAACCGGACGAGCTGCCCATTCCATTCGTTAACACAACTAATTAGTATGCGAGGCGCATGGTCCCTGTCACACACCGTGAGGAGCCGTTCGTGGCCGTACGCCAACGATCCGCCGCCCTGATCGCGTTCAGCACCCTGACCCTGCTCGGCCCCGCCGTGGTCGCCCTGCCCGCCCACGCCGCGCAGGACGACCAGGTCATGCTCGCCACCACGTGCAGCGAGACGCCCCGCGACCTGCCCGTCAACCAGTTCACCGACCACCGCGAACTCGGCGTCGAGCTGGACCGCATCGAGCGCGTCAGCAACGGCCGGGTCGAGGTGGAGCAGCTCGGCCACAGCAACCGGGGGCGGGCGATCTGGTCGGCCAGGGTCGGCACCGGTCGCAAGGCCGTGCTGCTGACCAGCGAGATCCACGGCAACGAGAAGACCGGCACGGACGCGCTGCTCCAGCTGCTCGACTGGGTCGGCACCAGCGAGAGCGCGAAGGCCAAGCGCTGGCGCAGCGAGCTGACCATCGTCGCCATCCCCAAGATGAACCCCGACGGCGCCGAGCTGGACCGCCGCGGCAACGACATGACCTGGCAGGAGGTGACCGCGCGCTTCCCGCAGCTGCGCGGCAGCCAACCCGCCTGGAACTACTACACCCGGTCGCTCCAGGGCGACGACTACGCGGCGCGGCCCGGGTTCGACATCAACCGCGACTACCACCCGGACCTGGACTACGTGCCGCGCCCGCAGGACTTCCCGGGCACGTCCGCGCAGACCGGGTGGTACCTCTCGCCGGAGACCCGGATCGTCCGGGACGTCTACCGCGGGCTCACCGCCGAGTTCGGCGAGGTGGACACCTACGTGGACCTGCACCACCAGGGCGCCTGCTACGTGATGCCCGACGAGCCGGACGAGTTCGTCACGCTGTCCATCTCCGGCAGGTTCGTCGACGACCCGGCGACCACGCCGGGCTTCGAGGAGTACGCCGACCGGTACGACCTGGACTACTCGAAGCGGCTCAACGTCGCGGTGCACCACGCCCTCCAGGCCGCGGCGGCGAACCGCCCGGCGTTCGGCAACGTCACGCTCTACCCGCAGGACACCAACCTGCCCGGCACCGGGCTCGGCTCGTTCGCGCTCAACGGCAGCGGCGCCGTGCTGTTCGAGGTCCGCGGCCAGACCCAGACGCTGGGCCAGCAGCACCGCGCCATGCTCACCCGCAGCGTCTACATCGGACTGGACGGGATGCTGTCGAGCATCGCCAGCGGCCAGGTGGACCGGCTCGACCCGGCCGACTACGACCGGATCCCACCGCGGGGCCCGAACATCGGCACCGCCGGCGAGGACGCCGAGCGCCGTGCCGCCGACCCGCGCCGCGACGTCCTGGAGGGCTGACCGGCGCACGCCCGCGGGCCCCCGGGGGATCGTCCCCCCGGGGGCCCGTCCGCCTACCGGGACTGGAGGGCGTCCACCGCGACGGCCTGGGCGATCACCACGCGCCGGTCCACCGCCGGGTCGTCGATCCGAATCAGGTAGTGGTCGCGGACCCAGGTCTTCTTGTCCACGCTGAACACCGGCCGGCCGTCGCGGGCGAAGTCGAAGTGGTAGCGGAACGGGAACGGGACGTTATTGACGAACGGGAGCATCCCCCACACGCGGCGCAGGATCGCCAGGCCCGCGTTGCGCTCGCTGCCCGTGGCCACCGGCGCGCCCGCCTGGTCGAGGTGCCAGGTGGAGTTGGTCAGGGACCTGCCGAAGTCCTTGCGGAACGCGCCGATGGGCCGGCCGTCGCCGTCGACCACGTCGTAGCCGCTGCCGAGGTCGATGACCTTGCGCGCGCGGAAGCCGGCGAGCACCTGTCCCTTGCCCGAGTCGGTGTAGATGGTCACCTGCTCCTTGAAGGCCAGCCGCTTCTGCTCGACGAACGCCACGAGCTGCCCCGGCTCGCCGCCGTCGTCGGCGAAGACCTCGTAGCGGTTCACCATCAGGGTGACCTTCTGGTGCATGTGCAGCACGTTCATCGCCTGCGTGAGCATCGATTCCCCCTGGACCTCGGTGGGCTGCAGTCTCCCACCTGGCCGCGTCGCTGTCCGCCCTTGGGGTACAGATGTTGCGAGCCGATAGCTATCGATTGACATTCGATAGGTAGCGGTCGATACTCGATGCATGTTCGCAGAGCATCGGGCTGTCGGCCCGTTGAGAATCTTCCTCGTCGTGCTGTTCGGGCTCCTGGTCGTGCTCCAGGTGATGTCGCTGCCCGGCCAGTTCGCGCACATGGCCGAGGAGTCGCCCGAGTTCGCCTACCTCAGGTGGCCGGCCACCGCCGTGTCGGTCTTCTGGGTGCTGTGCGTCCAGGTGGTGGTCGTGGCCACCTGGAAGCTGCTCACCCTGGTCAAGCACGACCGCATCTTCAGCGAGGGCGCGCTGAAGTGGGTGGACGCCATCGTGTGGGCCATCGCCGCCGGGTGGGTGACCCTGGTGGGCGTGCTGCTCTACGTCGGTTTCAACGCCACCGACCCCGGGCTGCCGCTGCTGCTGTTCCTGCTGTCGGTGGGCGTCGCCGTGCTGGGGCTGCTCATGGTCGTGATGCGGGCGCTGCTGCGGCAGGCCACCACGCTGCGCACCGACATGGAGTCGGTGATCTGATGCCCATCATCGTGCGCATCGACGTCGAGTTGGCCAAGCGCAAGATGAGCGTGGGCGAGTTCGCCGAGCGCGTGGGGCTCACGCCGGCGAACGTGGCGGTGCTCAAGAACGGCCGCGCCAAGGCCGTCCGCTTCAGCACCCTGGAGGCCATGTGCCGGGTGCTCGACTGCCAGCCGGGCGACCTGCTGGAGTGGGTGGACGACGAGGACGAGACCGCCGCCGACACCGCCGCCGAGGGCCACCGGTGATCGCCGTTCGCGGGCTGACCAAGCGCTACGGCGACGTCCTCGCCGTCGACGACCTGAGCTTCGACGTCGAGCCGGGCAAGATCACCGGCTTCCTCGGGCCGAACGGGGCCGGGAAGTCCACCACGATGCGGGTCGCGCTCGGCCTCGACCGGCCCACCTCGGGCGAGGTGCTGGTCAACGGCCGCCGCTGCGCGACGTTCGCCGAACCGCTCCGGGAGGTCGGCGCGCTGCTGGACCCCGGCGCGGCGCACCCCGGCCGCACCGGGCACGCCCACCTGCGCGTGGCCGCCCGCACCAACGGCCTCCCGGCGCGCCGGGTGGACGAGGTCGTCGAGCGCGTCGGGCTCGGCCGCGCCGCCCGCCGCCGGATCAAGGGCTACTCGCTCGGCATGCGCCAGCGCCTCGGGATCGCGGCGGCGCTGATCGGCGACCCCGGCGTGCTGCTGTTCGACGAGCCGGTCAACGGGCTGGACCTCGACGGCGTCCGGTGGATCCGCGGGCTGCTGCGGCAGCTCGCCGACGAGGGCCGCACCGTGCTGGTCTCCAGCCACCTGCTCGGCGAGATGGAGCAGATCGCCGACCGCCTCGTGGTCATCGGCCGCGGCCGACTGATCGCCGACGCGACCACCGAGCAGCTCCTCAACGGGCTGGGGCGCGTCCAGGTGAGGGTCCGCAGCGCGGAACCGGAGCCGCTCCTCGCCCG
>NZ_JBHWIE010000164.1:0-16302 GCF_042732085.1 Actinosynnema sp. NPDC059797 | reverse complement strand
GTCCAGCGGACGCGTCATGGCCTTCGACATCGCGCCCGACCGGGTGAACTTCACCGAGGCGCACCGGTTCCCCAACGGCCCGGTGCGACTCGGCGATACGCTGCACTGGGACGTGCTCGCGCTCTACCGGGGCGTGCTCGACGGCCTGCGAGCCGCCGGGCCCCGGCTGGACGCGGTCGGCATCGACTCCTGGGCGGTCGACTACGGCCTGCTCGACGCCACCGGCGCGCTGCTCGGCAACCCCGTCCACTACCGCGACCGGCGCACCGACGGCGTGCCCGACGCCGTGCACGCTCACCTCCCCGCGACCGAGCTGTACCAGGTCACCGGGTTGCAGGTGCTGCCGTTCAACACCATCTACCAACTGGCGGCTGCCCGCGGCACGCCGCAACTGGGCGCGGCTCAGCGGTTGCTGCTCATCCCCGACCTGCTCACGCGCTGGCTCACCGGGGTGAACGCCAGCGAGGTCACCAACGCCTCCACCACCGGCCTGCTCGACGCGCGCACGCGCACGTGGTCGACGGAGCTGTTGGCACGCCTGGACATCCCCGAGGGCTTGTTCACTCCGCTGGTGGAGCCGGGCACCGAAGTCGGCACGCTGCACGACCACGTCCTGGCGCAGACCGGCCTGACCGGACCGGTACCGGTGGTGGCCGTCGGGTCGCACGACACCGCGTCGGCGGTCGTCGGCGTGCCCGCCGCGACGCGGAACTTCGCCTACGTGGCCACGGGGACGTGGTCGCTGGTCGGGGTCGAGCTGGACGCCCCGGTGCTCACCGAGGCCAGTCGTGCCGCGAACTTCTCCAACGAACTCGGCGTGGACGGCACCGTCCGCTACCTGCGCAACGTGATGGGCCTGTGGTTGTTGCAGGAGTGCCTGCGCGAGTGGGGCGACCCGGACCTGGCGGGTTTGCTCGACGCGGCCGCCGCCGTGCCGGGGTTGGCCGCCGTGGTCGACGCGGGCGACCCGGCCTTCATCCCGCCGGGCAACATGCCGGCCCGCATCAGGGAAGCCTGTGCGCGGACGGGGCAGCCACCGCCCTCGACACCCGCCGAGGTCGTCCGGTGCGTGCTGGACAGCCTGGCGCTGGCCCACCACCGGGCGATCCGCCAGGCAGCCGACCTGTCCGGACGGCAGGTCGACGTCGTGCACGTGGTGGGGGGTGGAGCACGCAACCGCCTGCTCTGCCAGCTCACCGCGGACGCCTGCGGCCTGCCGGTCGTGGCCGGACCTGTCGAGGCCGCCGCCTACGGCAACGCACTCGTCCAAGCCCGCGCGCTGGGCGTCGTCACCGGGGGCCTGCCGGAACTGCGAGACGTGGTGCGCTCCTCCGCCGAACTGGTCCGCTACGAGCCGAGCGGCGACTCCCGAGGGTGGCGCGCCGCGCAGGAGCGGCTGACCGCGGGACGGGCCGTCGGGGTGGGTATCCCGTAGTGGGATCCCCCCTTCCTCCGTCCCGGGCGATCCGACAACGTGATCGGTCCTGTCGCGAGATCGGGGGGTTCAGCGGCGCGGGGTCATCCCCTGAACCGGGAGATCCCGTCGGCGCGGTCGGTGGCGGCGGCCTTGAACGTCGCGCTGCCGCCGTCAGCCAGGCCGTTCTCCGGGTCGATCCCACCGTTCCCGATTCGCCTGATGGCAGGTTCGAACACATCGTCGTAGACCAGGCTGGAGTCGACGATCCCAGGCATGAGCGGCTCGGCGAATCGGGTGTCCTGGGCGAACTGCGCAACGATCGGGTTGGCGACCGGCGTGGTCCGGTCAACTCGGGTCGAAGGGCAGCCGGACTCCTCCACCCAGCGACGGTGAAGCCGAGGGTGACCCGCCGCGCAGCTCCGGGTGGCACAGGGGCGAGACCGAAGTCGACACCTGCGGCTCGGAACGCCGGTACGGCCCACGGACCGGTGATCGTCATGGCGGCCTTGCCCTCTTTGAACAGCTGCTCCGCCTCGGCGCCCGGGAGTCCGACCGGTGAGGTCCTGTTCTGCGTCACAAGAGCTGCTCGGGTGTTCCGTCGCGGTTGCGGTCCTTCGTCAGGGCGACGAGCGCGGCTTGCCATCGGTCCCACGTCGCGGGTGGTCGGTCCGGTGCCGTGCGTCCTGCGACGACATCACCGTGTCCTCTCGACAGCGGACCGACGGCATGAGACGCTAGCGACCCTTGGAACGTTTCACTAGGTTGATCCGGTACCAACTACCTGCTGGAAGCCTCGGCTACCGCTCTGCTGCGGTGTGGTCGTAGGGGATGCCTGCGAACGTTTCACCATCGAACCATGCTGATCGTGGAAGGAGGTCGGAGCCGTGTCCTTGCCGAGCACGAACGACGTGGCCACGAACCCGGAGGCAGCGTCGGGTGCGGTGTCCGACGTCCCCGACCGGCTCGAGCCCATGGCCGAGCACATCCGTCAACGCGCGTCGAAGATCGCCGAACCGGGATGCCGCAGCGGGCGCGGAGCCGCGGCGTGAAGATCGCACTGTTCGTGACCTGTCTGGCCGACACCCTGTACCCGCAGGTCGGACAGGCTGCCGTGGCCCTTCTCGAACGTCTGGGGCATTCCGTGGTCTTCCCCCGCGCGCAGACCTGCTGCGGACAGATGCACGTCAACACCGGCTACCAGCGTGAGGCCCTGCCACTGGTGCGGAACCACGTCGACACGTTCGAGCCCTATGACGTCGTGGTGGCGCCATCAGGTTCATGTGTCGGTTCCGTGCGCCATCAGCATGCGATGGTGTCCCGGACCGCGGGCGACGAGGTGCTCGCCTCCCGGGCGGAAGCCGTCGCCGCCCGCACTTACGAGCTGTCCGAGTTCATCGTGGACGTGCTGGGTGTCGACGATGTGGGCGCGTACTTCCCGCATCGGGTCACCTACCACCCGACTTGCCACTCGCTGCGCATGCTCGGCGTCGGTGACAAACCGCTGAGGCTGCTGCGCGCGGTGCGAGGGATGACCCTGGTGGAGTTGCCCGCAGCCGACCAGTGCTGTGGTTTCGGCGGCACGTTCGCGCTCAAGAACGCCGAGACCTCCACCGCGATGCTCGCCGACAAGATGCGCCACGTCCTGTCCACCGGAGCGGAGGCGGTGAGCGCCGGTGACTCCTCCTGCCTCATGCACATCGGCGGTGGGCTGTCCCGGCTTCGCGCCGGCACCCGGACGGTGCACCTGGCGGAGATCCTGGCGAGCACCTCGCCCGAGGGGGTCCGCGGATGAGCACCTTCCTCGGCATGCCCGCACCGCGCGGTGTCGGTCACCTGCGGGGCGAGCACTCCTTCCCCGAGGCCGCGGCGAGGGCACTGCACGACACCCAACTGCGACGCAACCTCGGCCACGCCACCAGCACCATCCGCGACAAGCGCGCGGCCGCGGTGTCCGAACTCGACGACTGGGAAGAACTGCGACGCACCGGGGAGGCCGTGAAGCGGGCCACGATGGTCCGCCTCGACGAACACCTGGAGCGGCTGGAACACGAGGTGACCAGCCGCGGCGGGAGGGTGCACTGGGCGCGCGACGCCAACGACGCGAATCGGATCGTCACCGACCTGGTGCGTGCCACCGGCGAGAGCGAGGTCGTCAAGGTCAAGTCGATGGTCACCCAGGAGATCGGGCTCAACGAGGCGTTGGCCGGCGCCGGGATCGCGGCGTACGAAACAGACCTGGCCGAGCTGATCGTGCAGCTCGGGGGCGACCTGCCATCGCACATCCTGGTTCCCGCCATCCACCGGAATCGGGCCGAGATCCGGGAGATCTTCCTGCGCGCCATGCCGGGTGCGGACCCCGACCTGACGTCGGATCCCCGAGAGTTGGCGATGGCGGCACGCGCCCACCTCCGGGAACGCTTCCTGCGGGCGAAGGTCGCGATCTCCGGCGCGAACTTCGGTGTGGCCGACACGGGCACCCTGGTGGTCGTGGAGAGCGAGGGCAACGGGCGGATGTGCCTCACCCTCCCGGACACGCTGATCACCATCATGGGCATCGAGAAAGTGGTCCCCACCTGGGCGGATCTGGAAGTGTTCCTACAACTGCTCCCGCGTTCGTCGACCGGGGAGCGGATGAACCCCTACACCTCGACCTGGACCGGCGTCACACCCGGCGACGGACCGCAGCAGTTCCACCTGGTGCTGCTGGACAACGGCCGCACCGCCACCCTCGCCGACGAGGTCGGGCGCGACGCGCTGCACTGCATCAAGTGCTCGGCCTGCCTCAACGTCTGCCCCGTCTACGAGCGCGCCGGCGGGCACGCCTACGGTTCGGTCTACCCGGGACCCATCGGTGCGGTGCTGACCCCACAGCTCACCGGCGTCGAGGACAACGCTACGTTGCCTTACGCCTCCAGTCTCTGCGGTGCTTGCTTCGACGTCTGCCCGGTGCGCATCGACATCCCCTCGCTCCTCGTCCGGTTGCGGGCAAAGCACGTCGACGCGAACCGCAGCGGCATTCCGGGCGCGGAGGCCGTGGCAATGGCCGCCGCGGCCTGGGTGATGTCCTCTCCGGGGAGGTTCGCCGCGGCCGGGCGCGCCTCCCGCGTCGGGCGGCTGCTCGGCCGGCGGACAGGACGGATATCCGTGCTTCCTCCACCGTTGTCGGCATGGACCGCGAGCCGTGACCTTCCACGGCCGCCGAAGGAGACCTTCCGGGAATGGTGGCAGCGCGAACGGGGAGGCGACTCATGAGCCCCAGGGAAGAAGTGCTTGCCCGGATCCGAGCCGCCAACCGAGCGGCCGGGGCACAGCTCCCGGACGTCCCCCGTGACTATCGGCGTGCGGGCACACACCCACCCGGCGCCTCGCCGTTGCTGGACTTGTTGCGAGATCGACTGCTCGACTACCGGGCCACGGTGGTCGTCACCGACGACAACGGCATCCCCGCTGCCGTCGCGGATGCCCTGCGCACCGCCGGCGGTCCGGTCGTCATCCCGCCGGGACTGCCGTCGACCTGGTGCCCGCACGGCGTGCCGGACACCGACGACGTACCGGCAGCCGCTCTGGGCGGCTTCGCCGCAGTGGTCACCGCCTGCGCGGCCGCTTGCGCCGACACCGGCACCATCGTCCTCGACGCGGCACCGGATCAAGGTCGCCGCGCGCTGACGCTCGTCCCCGACGTCCACATCTGCGTCGTCCGCGCGGACCAAGTGGTCCAGACGGTGCCCGAACTGCTCGCGCGCGTCGACTCGTTCCGGCCGTTGACCTTCATCTCCGGGCCTTCGGCCACCAGCGACATCGAACTGGAGCGAGTGGAAGGAGTGCACGGTCCTCGAACCGTCACGGTCGTCCTCGTGGCGGACGGTTCTCCCTGATCGGATTGTGACAGTTTGGGTCTTCCGCGCGGAAATACCTTGAAGCGATTCAATCATTAATGTCGTGGAAGGGTCGGTTTGCGTAGACAAGACACTGCGGGGCATGGACTCACGTCGATCCGCTGACGGCTCCACGCAGCCGGTCGACCGGAACCCGCCTGGAGTCGACCACTGTTCACGATCAAGGCCACTGTGTCGACCCTGAGGTCGCCGCCGCGGCCGTGGCGGGAGGGTCCACGCTTCCACGCGGAGCGTGATCCTGAAGTTCTTCCCGCAGGCCAGGGCAGCCCTCTCGGCCGGCTACCCCTTTCCTTGACGCGTCGTTCGCGCTGCGGATCACCCGCTGCCGGGCGCGAGGTCGCACGGCGAGTCGCCAATCCCGCACGATCCGTGCCGCCTGTGGCTGAGGGGCCACGTCGTCGGCGCCTTCTGTTGTGTGATGCGCGCCATGCCTGTTAGTATCCTATTGATACGTTTCAGTGTCGCGCGGTACTTGTCAATGGAGACGAGGAGCTTCACCAGGTTCGGTGAACCCGGTCGGTTCTCCCGAGCGCTGGTCGGCGATCACTTCGCCGGGTCAAGCGGGTTGCGGCGTTTGTGTGCGAATTTCCGTCCGTCCGCGATGTGGCCGATCAGGCGTGAAGCCCGTTCATGCCCGGAGGTGGTTGTATGTCAAGCAGGGCCAAACCGTTCATGGCGGCAGCACTGGTGGTGGGGCTGATGATGGTGCCGGAAACCGCGCAAGCGGCCGCACCCGCGGTGACTTTGGTGTCCGACACGGTACTGGACTCGTCAGCGTTGTTCTTCGTCTCCTACGACGGCGTGGTCAACAACAACTCGTTCCAGCAGGACGCGATCCTCACCTACGCCGGCTACCAGTACGCCACGTGGTACACGAGCAGCCGCAACGCCGTCGTGGCACGCAGGAAGCTCGGGGGGACGTGGGAGAAGGTCACGCTGCCGCACCGGTTGGCCGTGAACGATTCGCACAATGTGATCTCGCTGGGCATCTCACCGCAGGACGGCGCTCTGCACGTCGCGATGGACACTCACAACAACAAGATCTACTACGTGAAGTCGAACGCGGACGTGGCGACCAGGCCGTCCTCCACCGGGTGGACTTCATCGCTGTTCGGCGCGGAACAGCGGACATTGGGCGGGGTCGACCTGGGGAATATGACCTACCCGCAGTTCCTCGTCACGCCAGAGGGCAAGCTCCAGTTCAGCTACCGCACCGGTGGTTCCGGCAACGGGGTGAACGAGCTGGCCGAGTACGACGGGGGAGTGTGGCGGAAGCTCGGTGCGTGGTCATCGGCCACCGGCAACTACACCGGGCCCAACGGTGTGGTTTCCACGACCCGGAACATGTACCTGCACGGGTTGAACTACGACGCGAACGGACGGCTGCACGCGGCGTTCACCTGGCGTGAGGGCAACAGTCGCGTCCTGTGCGCGTCGGGTGGTCTGACCAACCACGACACCGGGTACGTCTACAGCGACGACCGCGGCCGCACCTGGCGCAACTCCTCGGGTGCGACCGTGGGCACCACCGGGGGCCAACGCGTGAGCGTCTCGTCGCCCGGGATCGTCATCGATCCGCTGGACCCCAACCACGGGCTCATGAACCAGGAGAGCATGAAGGCCGACTCGACCGGCACGCCGCACGTGGTGATCAGCTACGTGCCGGGCCGGTTCACGCAGTGCGTCTCGAGCTACGCGAAGGAGCGCGCGCAGTACGGCCGGACGTTCCACGTCGTGCGGAACTCCAGCGGTACGTGGACCAAGCGCGAGGTACCCGTGCCGCCGAACAGCTCGCAGCGCACGAAGCTCGTGTTCGACAGCGCGGACAACGCCTACCTGGTGATGCCGAAGGGCAAGATCGTGTCGGCGCGCAAGGCGAGCGGGTGGACTGACTGGACGACCGTGTTCGACCCGAGCTCACTGAAGGCGTTCGGTGAAGTCAATGTGGACACCTCCAGGGTCGCAGTCGACGGGGTCATGTCCGTGCAGTACCAGCAGACGTCGTCAGGCACCACGCCGTCGGCGATCCGGGTAGCCGACTTCCGACTCGGCTGACCTTGCCCGTCCGGCAACACCGCCGCTGCGGGCAGGCTGTTCCCCTGACCTGCCCGCAGCAGCCGCCCCACGCCTTGAGCAGACGACCCCGGTTCGGCGGGTGGCGGGAGGGCCCTACCTGTTCCGCGGTCGTGTCCGGTGCACGGCGTGTGAGAGGAAGCTGGAGGCCAGTCCGCGGGCGCGACGGTCACGTGGTTGCGCGCGCGTCGGCAACCCGTTGCTCGACCTGCTGCAAGAACGTGTTCGATTGTCGCTGTTCCAGTGGTGGGTCGGGTGAGCTGCCCTGACTTCCCTGGGATTCCCGTGGACAACGTTGACTTGCCTGGACACGGCGACCGACCCGGCGTTACGATCGGCACCTCATGTTTACGTAAACATCGGGTGTGCTCCACCAATCGTCGCCGCACACCATGACGATGGCGGGAGATCCCCGTCGCCGTCCGTCAGGTCGATCGCCCGCTTCTGCCCACGTCGACAGCCGGGTGTCCCGCGACCGGTTCCACCGGGGCCGCAGAGTTCTGCTCGCCGGTGACCCGGGCCTCGCATCGGTCGGCCGCAGTGCCACCGCAAACTCTTTTGTTGAAAGGTCCTCTGTGTCTTCCCACAGATGTGCGCGCCGTGCTGCCGTGGCGCTGACGCTCACCGCCGCAGTTGTCGTCAGCTGCGGTTCCTCCGACGAGCGGGCCGGGGCGCCCACCGGTGCGGAAGCGGTGCGGGCGGCGCTCGACGAGCCGACCACCCTCACGTTCTGGACGTGGGTGCCCAACATCGAGAAGGCCGTCGACAAGTTCGAGCTCGCTCACCCGAACATCGACATCGACGTGGTGAACGCCGGTCAGGGCGCGAGCCACTACCAGCGGCTCCAGCACGCGATCACCGCGAAGCTCGGCGCACCGGACCTGGCGCAGGTCGAGTACTCCGTGCTGCCGCAGTTCGCGATCGCCGGGCAGATCGTCGACCTCACCCCTTACGGAGTGGCGGACCTGAAGGACCGATTCACCGCATCGGCGTGGTCGCAGGTCATGGTCGAGGACAAGGTTTACGGCATACCGCAGGACACCGGCCCGATGGTGATGTTCTACCGCAAGGACGTCTTCGACCAGGTGGGTATCGCACCACCCAAGACGTGGGACGAGTACCGTCGGGCCGGTCGGCGGATCAAGCAGGCGTTGCCGGACACCTACATCTCCGCCCTCGACCCCGGTGACGCCGGGGCGGTCGAGAGCCTCATCTGGCAAGCCGGGGGCAAGCCGTTCAGGAACCGGCCGAACAAGTCGGCCTCGGTCAATCTCACCGACGACGAAGGCGTCGACGCGTTCACCGAGGTGTGGGGGGCGATGCTGGAGGAAGGAACGGTGCACCCCGTCGCGGAGTGGACCGACGAGTGGTGGCAATCCATGGCCGACGGCAAGTACGCGACCTGGATGGTCGGCGCCTGGGCACCCGCGAACTTCGAGAAGTTCATCCCCCAGTCCGCCGGCAAGTGGGCGGTGGCACCGATGCCGCAACGGGATCCGGCGCATCCGACGGCGGCGGAGCATGGCGGTTCCTCGGTCGCGGTCATCGAGCGGAGCGAGAAGAAGGCCGCGGCGGTCGCGTTCGCCCAGTGGCTGAACTCCGACCCGGAGGGCGCGGCGTCGCTCAACAGCGACGTGCTGCTGTTCCCTGCCACCAAGGTGTTGCTGGAAGACCCGGAGTTCCGCGACAAGCCGGTGCCGTTCTTCGGCGGCCAGCCGATCAACCAGGTCTTCGCGGAGGCATCGGGACAGGTGCCCACGGATTGGCAGTACCTGCCGTACCAGGCTCATGCCAACACCGTCTTCGACAACACCGTGGGCAAGGCCATCAGCGGCGACACCGACTTGCGGACCGGCTTGACCCGCTGGCAGGAGTCCATTGCCCGCTACGGCAGGGAGCAGGGTTTCACCGTCTCCACCCCGTGACACCCGCCCGCCGGGAACCGGCCGACTTCACCCCCCCGACGAGGTGAAGTCGGCCGGGGGCATCACTGCTCGACGTGCCCCAGCGAAGGTTCGGGCACGAACCGCGCCAGGGCCGCGGTCATCACGTCGGTCTCGAAGACCGTCACCTCGTTGCGGCCGCTCCGCAGCACGGGCCCGGGCACGTACAGCGTCCGTTGGGGGCCGCGCGACCAGTAGCGGCCGAGGCTGAACCCGTTGACCCACGCCACGCCCTTGCCCCAGCCCGCGGTGTCGAGGTGGAGGTCGGCGGGTTCGGCCAGGTCGAACTCCCCGCGGAGGAGGACCGGACCGCCGACGGGCCCGCCGAGCGTCGCGGCGTCGGTCGGGGTGCTGTCCCGCGAGGCGGGTGGGGTGTCCAGGTCGAGGGACAGCACGTCCCAGCCCAGGAGAGGTTCCCCGTTCAGGGTGACGCCACCGATGATGCCCTTGGGCTCGCCGATGCGGGGGCCGTAGTTGACCCGTCCCTGGTCTTCCACCAGCACCACGAGTTCTCCCTCGGCGCGGTGCAACCCGAGGGCGTTCTGGTGGTGTTCGCGCAGCAGGGTGCCGACGGGTTGGCCGTCGAGGAACACCGACGCGCGGTCGCGGACCTCGCCGAAGCTCAGGACGGCCGGCCCCGGGTGGGTGATGCGCGTGCGCAGCAGGGCCATGCGCGGGGTCGGGTCGAGTTCGTCGAAGGTCGGTGGTGCGCCGTGGTGGTTCCAGGTGCCCCACAGCTGCGGTGTGCCGAGCAGCGGAACGGGGCCGCCCAGCGGGACGGTGAGTGAGGGTGCGGGCTGCGCGGGGGGTGGGGGTTCGTCGGGTACGGGGTGGTAACGGGCGATGACTTCGCGGAAGGCGTGGTACTTGGCGGTGGGGTTGCCCGCTTCGTCCAAGGGTGCGTCGTAGTCGTAGGAGGTGGTGGTGGGTTGGTAGACGCCCTTGTCGTTGGCGCCGCTGCTGAATCCGAAGTTGGTGCCGCCGTGGAACATGTAGACGTTCACCGACGCGCCCGCGGCCAGCAGGGCGTCCAGCTCGTCCGCGGCGTCTTGGACGGATGTGGTGTGGTGGTGCGCGCCCCAGTGGTCGAACCAGCCGATCCAGAACTCCGAGCACATCAGCGGGCCGGTCTGCTGGTGGCGGCGCAACGTCGCCAGCCGTTCGGTGCTGCGCGAGCCGAACGAGGCGGTCATGTGCAACCCGTCCAGACTGCCTGCGGCCAGCATCTCGTCGGTGGGTTGGTCGACGGTGGTGAGCGGCACCGTGATCCCGGCGTCGCGGGTGTACTCCACCAGGCTCTTGAGGTACGTCTTGTCGTTGCCGTACGCGCCGTACTCGTTCTCGATCTGGACCAGGATCACGGGTCCGCCGTGCTGGACCTGCAGCGGTGCGACCACCTCGTAGACCTGTTCGAGGTACTCGCGAACGGCGGCGAGGTAGCGCGGTTCGGCACGGCGGACGCCCACGGACGGGTCGCGGAACAGCCACGTGGGCAGCCCGCCGTTGTCCCACTCCGCGCAGATGAACGGGCCCGGCCGCACGATGGCCTTCATCCCGGCCTCGGCGACCAGGCGCAGGAAGCGGTCGAGGTCCAGCCCGCCGGTGAGGTCGAACGTGCCCGGAGTGGGTGCGTGGGCGTTCCAGGGCACGTAGGTCTCGATGGTGTTCAGGCCCATGCGCCGGGCTTTGTCGATGCGGTCGGCCCAGTGGTCGGGGTGCACGCGGAAGTAGTGCAGCGCCCCGGACAGGATGCGGAACGGTTCGCCGTCGAGCAGGAAGTCGCGCTCGCCGATGGTGAGGTCAGGCACGGTTTCCTCCGGTTGTGCACAGCTCGACAGCGGACCAGGACAGGGGCGGCAGGGTCGCGGAAATGGTGGTTCCTCCGGGAGAGGGCACCGGACGTACCCCGGTCAGGGGGACGGGCTCGACCGGTTGGGAGTGTTGGGTGTTGGCGGCGTGACGTGTCATGCTCGCCGGGGTCGTGACGGTGAGGGCGTTCTCGACTTCCAGGTGGGCACCGCGCAGGGACAAGAGCACCTCGGCTTCGGTGGTGGTGGACCGGTTGGTCAGGAACACCGCCGCGCGGCCGGTGCGCTCGTCGAAGGTGATCGCGGCGTCGACGGGGTCGACCGGTCCGTGTCGGGAGGTGTGGATCGACGTTCCGGTCACGGTCGGTCGCAGGCTCACGCCACGAGCCGCGGCGGCGGTCAGCCGGAACGGGTGGAACGTCGTCTGCCGCCAGGCGGGGCCGCCGGGTTCGGTGCGGATCGGGGCGATGACGTTCACCAGCTGCGCGAGGTTCGCCATGGTGACGCGATCGGCGTTGCGCAGCAGGCAGTTCAGCAGCGACCCCACGACGACGGCATCGGTCACGGTGTAGGTGTCCTCGATGATCCGAGGGCGTGCCCGCGGTGCGGTGGACCTCAGGCGGGGTTGCTCGACCTCGTTCCAGTGCCTCTGGTCCCACACGTTCCACTCGTCGACCGCGATCCCGATCGTCTTGTCCAGGCCGAGGTCGGTCAGCGTCTCGTCGATGATCCGGGCGGTGGCCTCCAGGTACAGGTCGAGACCCGCGGCACTGGCCAGGTAGCTGTCGACATCGTTGTCGAACTCCTGGAAGTAGGCGTGCACGGAGATGTGGTCGACCAGGGCGGCGGTGTGGGTGAGCACGGTGCGCTCCCACTCGCCGAAGGTCGGCATGTTCGGGGCGGAGCTGCCCGCCACCACCAGTTCGACGGCGGGGTCGATCATCCGCATCAGCCGCGCGGTCTCGGCGGCCAGCCGACCGTACTCGGCCGCGGTCTTGTGCCCGACCTGCCAGGGGCCGTCCATCTCGTTGCCCAGGCACCACAGCCGGATGCCGAACGGGTCCGCCGCGCCGTTGGCACGGCGTTGGTCGCTGAGCGCGGTACCGCCGGGGTGGTTGCAGTACTCCAGGACGTCCGCGGCTTCCTGGATGCCCCTCGTACCCAGGTTCACCGCGTACATCGGCTCGACATCCGCGGCGTTCGCCCAGGCCATGAACTCGTGCAGGCCGAACTCGTTGGTCTCCAGGCTGTGCCAGGCCGGGTCGAACCTGACCGGTCTGCCCTCCACCGGGCCGACGCCGTCCTCCCAGCGGTAGGAGGAGACGAAGTTGCCGCCCGGGTAGCGGACCATCGTCGGGCCGAGCTCGCGGACGAGGTCGAGCACGTCGCCGCGCAGTCCGCGCGCGTCGGCGCGGGGGTGGCCCGGCTCGTGGATGCCGGTGTGCACCGCACGACCCATGTGCTCGACGAACGAGCCGAAGAGGCGACGGGACACGGGGCCGATGACGTCGCCGACGTCGGCGTCGATGGTGACGGTCATGCCGCTGGACGCTCCTGTTCCGTTCGTGGCGCGCCGAACGGCCGGTACCCGGCTGGGTACCGGCCGTCGGGCGTCTTTCAGCCGGTGGTGACGGTGAAGCCCTGCTGATTGCCGTAGTCGACGAGCGCCTTCTGCCAGTCGGTGAGCCCGGTGTTGAGGTCCGACGAGTTCAGGTATGCCTTGCCGACGGTGTCACCGAAGATGCTGTTGGCGTAGAGCTGGTAGGGCAGGTAGCTCCAGCCCTTCTCGACCTGGCCCGCGGCGTCGGTCAGCACCTGGTTGATCTTCTGCCCGCCGAAGTAGGCCGATTCCTTGTCCTTGAACTCGGCCGAGTCGAGGTCGGCGGTGGTGGCGGGGAAGCCGCCCTTCTCCAGGAACGTCTTCACGCTGGTGTCGCTGTTGTTGAGCCAGCGGACGAACCCCGCGGCCAGGGCCGGGTTCGCGCTCTGCTTGAGCACCGACTGGCCACCGCCGCCGTTCTCCGCGGTCACCGGCTTGCCGTCGTAGGTCGGCATGGGCGCCACGGCCCACTTGCCCGCGCCGTCCTTGACCGAGGACTCCAGCACGCCGGGCATCCACGCGCCGGTCACCAGCGTGGCGATCGTGCCGTCACCCAGTGCCTTGTACCACTCGTCGGACCAACCGGGGATGGAGGAGACCAGCTTCTGCTCGACCAGCTTGTTCCAGGTCGCGGTCCACTTCTTGGTGCCCGCGTCCTGCAGGTTGATCTTGACGTTCTTGCCGTCGGTGGTGAACGGCTTGCCGCCCGCCTGCCAGATCATGCTGGTGGCGAAGCCCGCGTCACCGGTGTCGGAAGCGATGTACTTGGTCGGGTCGGCGGCGTGCAGCTTCTCGGCCGCGGCCACGTACTCGTCCCAGGTCTTGGGCACCGCGATGCCGTGCTGGTCGAAGACCTGCTTGTTGTAGAACAGGGCCATGGGGCCGGAGTCCTGGGGCAGGCCGAACAGGCCACCGCCGACCTTCACCGAGTTCCAGGTGGAGGGCGTGTAGTCGGACTCCAGGTCGTTGAACCCGTACTGGCCGAGGTCGACCAGCGCGCCGGTCAGGGCGAACTGGGGGAGTGCCTGGTATTCGATCTGCGCGACGTCGGGTGCGCCGGAGCCGGCTTTGACGGCGTTCTGGAGCTTGGTGTAATGGTCGTTGTTGGTGCCCGCGTTGACGTAGTTGACCTTGACCTTCGGGTATTCCTTCTGGAACGCCTCGACCTGTGCCTTGGCCGAGGGGGTCCAGCTCCAGTAGGTGATCTCGCCGCCGTCGCGCAGGGCGGCGTCGACCGCGTCGGCCGTGCCGGTGGCGCCGCCCTGTGTGGTGCCACCGCCACCCGAGGAGCAGGCGGCGAGCGTGGTGGCGATGGCGGTGGCCAGGACTATGGCCAGCCTGCTGCGCCTGGTGGTTGACATGATGGAAGGTCCTTTCGCGGCGGTGGAGAGAACTACTGCTTGACGCTGCCCGCGGTCAGGCCGGACTGCCAGAAGCGCTGGAGCAGCAGGAAGGCGATGACGAGCGGGACGATGGTGACGACCGCGCCGGTGATCACCAGGTGGTAGATCGGCTGGGCGCCCACACCGGAGGCTTGGGCGCTCCACTGGTTCAGGCCCACGGTCAGCGGGTACCAGTCGGGCTCGCTGAGCATGATCAGCGGTAGGAAGTAGTTGTTCCAGGTGGACACCACGGCGAACAGCGCGACCGTGACGATGCCCGGTGCCAGCAGCCGCAGCGTGACGGTGAGGAAGATCCGGACTTCCCCCGCGCCGTCGATGCGGGCGGCCTCCAGGATTTCGTCCGGCACCGCTTCCACGGCGTAGGTCCAGATGAGGTACAGGCCGAACGGGCTGATCAGCGACGGGATGATCACCGACCACGGCGTGTTGGTCAGGCCCAGGTTGCTGAACATCAGGAACGTGGGCACCGCCAGGGCCGTGCCGGGGATCGCGATCGCGCCGAGGAGCACGGCGAACACGGCGCGGCGGCCGCGGAAGTCGTACTTGGCCAGGCCGTACCCGGCCGCGGTGGCCAGGACGGTCGCGCCGCCGGCGCCCACCACCACGTAGAGCAGGGTGTTCGCCAGCCAGCGCAGGAAGACGCCCCCGTCGTGGGTGAACGTCTCCGCGATGTTGTCGAACAGGGCGAACGTGGAGCCGAACTCGAGGCCGGAGGTGGACAGCAGGTCCTGCTGGGTCTTGGTCGAGCTGATCAGCAGCCAGGTCAGGGGCCCGAGGGTGTAGATCAAGTACACCGACATCACCGCGGTGAGCACCTTCGACCTGCGGGGCTTGAGGAACGATCCGGTCGCGGCCACTGCGCTCACGCACCCTTCCGGGCGCCGCGCAGCTGCACGACGTAGGCGATGATCGCGGTGATGACACCCATGACGATCGCCACCGTGGCCGAGTAGTCGTACTGCTGGCCCCCGAACGACAGGTTGTAGGCGTACATGTTGGGCGTGTAATAGGTGCTGATCACGTTGGGCGCCAGAGACCTCAGGATGTTGGGCTCGTTGAAGAGCTGGAAGCTGCCGATGATCGAGAAGATCGTGGCGATCAGGAGCGCGCCGCGGATGGCGGGCAGCTTGATGCTCAGGATCGTCCGGAACGCGCCCGCCCCGTCGATGGCCGCTGCCTCGTACAGGTCGCCCGGGATGACCTTGAGCGCCGAGTAGAGGATCAGCATGTTGTAGCCGACGAACTCCCAGGTCACGATGTTGCCGATCGAGGCGAGGATCCAGTCGCCCGACAACGGCTCGACCACCCGCCGCCCCAACCACTCGTTGAGGTCCGCCGCCAGGCCGAAGTTGTCGCCGTAGATGAAGCCCCACATCAACGCCGCCACGACACCCGGCACGGCGTACGGCAGGAAGATCACGATCCGGAAGAACCCGGCGGCGTGCAGCCGGGCGCTGTCGATCGCCACCGCCGCGACCAGCGCCAGCAGCAACATGATGGGCACCTGCACCACCAGGAACAGCAGCACCCGCAGGAACGACTCCCAGAACTTCGCGTCCGCCAGCACCGCCGCGTAGTTGTCCAGCCCGACGAACTCCGCGCCGCCGAAGAACACCTGCTCGCGGAACAGGCTGAGCCAGATCGCGTAGGCGATCGGCGCCAGGAAGACCAGGGCGAACACGACCATGAACGGCGCGACGAACAACCATCCGCGCCGGTCGATGCGGTGGCGACCGGCTGGGCGCGCCGGACGTGCCGGCGAAGCCTGGACCGGCACCGAGGTGGAGGTCATCGTCTCTCCTGAGAACCTGCGACGAGGGGGATGTTTACGCAAACATTGGCCGCAGACGCTAGCTTCTGAACCCCGGTGTGTCCAGTATCGACGGTCGTTTCGGGCGGGTAACAAGTCTGTAAAGGTGAGAGTTCAACCATTGGGGTGCGGCAGTGTTTGCGTAAACATAAGCAGATGTGAGACCTTCGAAGGGTCTCTGGGTCACCACTGCGCTGCCGCGTGATCAATCCGCGTGACGGCGCCTGCCGCGGCGTTGTCCGTCCGTTGTCGCTGATGGTGGTCGACCGACTTCGTGGTGGGGGGGCGCGTGGGCCCCCGGGCCCGCACCACCCCCTGAACGGAGCAAACCCCGACCCCCGCGCCCAGGTCG
>NZ_JBHWIE010000163.1:0-16356 GCF_042732085.1 Actinosynnema sp. NPDC059797 | reverse complement strand
CGCCATGGCCGTGCCGTCCGCCGCGTCCGCGGGCACGGCCAGCGCCCGGTCGCCCAGGGCCGCCGCGACCGAGCGCAGCGGCTCGGGGCGACGCCCGGTGAGCACCACCGCGGCGCCCTCGGCGACCAGGCGGCGGGCGACCGCCGCGCCGATGCCGGTGCCCGCGCCGGTGACCAGCGCGACCCGGTCGGTGAACTTCATGCGTTGCCTCCAACGACGGCGAGGACCGCGTCCGCGACCTCGGCGGGATCGGGTGAGCAGCGGGCGGTGACCGAGCGGACGCGGACGTCCGGCGCGTCCACCGCCCGCACCAGGCCGCGCACCCCGAGCGCGGCGGCGGCGCGGTGCGGCAGGTGCGGGCAGGCGGCGACCACCGCGACGACCACCCCGCCGCGCATCACCCGCAGCGCCGCGCGCACCGCGTAGAAGGCGCCGTCGAGCTGCGGGCCGAGCACGGCGTGCCACTCCTCGTCGGTGACCTCCAGGGCGGAGCGCGCCGAACCGGGGCACGCGGGCTCGGGCGCGGTGGCGACCAGCACGTCCAGCCTGCCGTACCGTTCGACCACCGCGTCCACGGCGGACTCCAGCTGCGCCGGGTCGCCCGCGTCCGCGTGCACGGCCATGCCGCGCCACAGGTCGCCGCCGACCAGGTCCACCGCCGTGCACCCGTCCAGCGCGGCCACGCGCACGCCCGCCGCGTCCAGCCGCCGCGCCACCGCCGCGGCGACCCCCGACGCCGCGCCGGTGACGAGCGCGACCCTGTCGTCCCTCCACATGGGGCGGACGCTAGATCCCGCCGGCCCGTCGTCCGAGGGGGTCGGCGCGCGGGGTGCGCCCACCGTCAACGGGTGTTCACACCGGGGCAACCCCGAACCGCGGCGGCGCCAGGTCGCCCACCGCCACGTGCACCACGCGCAGGTCGCTGTAGAAGTCGATGCTGTGCGCGCCGCCCTCCCGGCCGACCCCGCTGGCCTTGATCCCGCCGAACGGCGTGCGCAGGTCCCGGACGTTGTGCGAGTTCACCCACACCATCCCGGACCGCACCGCCCGCGCCACCCGGTGCCCGCGCGCCAGGTCGGCCGTCCACACGTAGCCGGCCAGGCCGTACCGGGTGGCGTTGGCCAGCGCGACCGCCTCCTCCTCGTCGGCGAACGGCGTCACGCACACCACGGGTCCGAAGATCTCCTCCTGGAACACCCGCGCGTCGGCGGGCACGTCCGCGAACACCGTGGGCGCCAGGAAGTTCCCGGTCGGCAGGTGGGCGGGCCGGTCGCCGCCCGCGACGAGCCTGGCCTCCCGCTTCCCGACCTCCACGTACCGCATCACCCGCGCGTGGTGCTCGGGGTGGATCAGCGCGCCGACCTCGGTGCCCGGGTCGGACGGCAGCCCCACCCGCACCGCGGCGGCGCGCTCGGCCAGCGCCGCCACGAACCCGTCGTAGACCTCGCGCTGCACCAGCACCCGCGAGCCGGCGGTGCAGCGCTCGCCGTTGAGGGAGAACACCCCGAACACCGCCGCGTCCAGGGCGCGGTCCAGGTCCGCGTCGGCGAACACCACGCACGGCGACTTGCCGCCCAGCTCCATCGACACCTCCTTGAGGTGCCGCGCGGCCGAGCGCATGATGACCTGCCCGGTGCCGCTCTCGCCGGTGAACGACAGCCTCGGCACGTCGGGGTGCTCGACCAGCGCCGCGCCCGCCTGCTCGCCGATGCCGTGCACCACGTTGACCACGCCGTCCGGCACGCCGGCCTCGGCCAGGATGCCGGGCAGCAGGCTCGCCGACAGCGGCGACCACTCGGCGGGCTTGAGCACGACGGTGCACCCGGCGGCCAGGCTCGGCGCGAGCTTCCAGGTCTCCAGCATGAACGGCGTGTTCCACGGCGTGATCAGGCCCGCGACCCCGGCGGGCTGCCGGATGGCGTAGTTGACCTGCCGGTCGCCGACCAGGAACGCGTCCTCGTGCCGGGCCACGATCACGTCGGCGAAGTAGCGGAAGTTCTCCGCCGCCCGGTGCGCCTGCCCGCGCGCCTGGGTGATCGGCAGGCCGGTGTCGAAGCTCTCCAGCTCGGCCAGCTCGTCCGAGCGCGCCTCGACGGCCTCGGCGACGCGCACCAGCACCCGGGCGCGCTCGCGGGCGGACAGGCGGGGCCACGGCCCCTCGGTGAACGCCCGGCGCGCCGCGGCCACCGCCAGGTCGACGTCGGCCGCGCCGCCGGCGGCGACCCGGCCGTACTCCCGGTCGGTCACCGGGTCGGACACGCCGAAGGTGGCGCCGTCGACGCTGGGGACGTCCTTGCCGTCGATGTGGTGCAGCAGGCTCTTCATGCGGTGGCTCCCGAGGTGACGAGCAGGTCGGCGGCCTCGGCGCGCAGCGCCGCGATCCGCGCCAGGCCGGCCGGGGACGGTGCGACCAGCGGTGGCCGGACGTGGCCGCTGGCGATGTGGCCGAGGTCGGCCAGGACGGACTTGGCGGGCGCGGGGTTGGTCTCCACGAACAGCAGCTCCACCAGCGGGTGCAGCCGGTAGTGCAGGTCCAGCGCGGCTTCGTGCTCGCCCGCGGTGTACAGCTCGTACATGCGCGCCACGGCGGCCGGCGCGAGGTTGGCCAGGGCGCTGACGAACCCGCTGCCGCCGATCGCCAGCAGCGGCAGGCACAGCAGCTCGATGCCCGACCACACGAGGAAGTCCCGCCCGCACCGGTGCAGCACGTGCGAGAAGTGCTCGAAGTCCTTGGTGGTCTCCTTGATGCCCACGACGTTGTCGTGCGCGCGGCGCAGCCGGGCCACGGTCTCGGGCGCGATGTCCACGGCGGTGCGCGACGGCACGTTGTAGATCACCACCGGCAGGTCGGGGAACTCCCGCGCCACCCGGTCGTACCAGGCGAACAGCCCTTCCTGGGTCGGCCTGCTGTAGTACGGCGTGATGACCAGCGCGACGTCCGCGCCGAGCCGGCGCGCCTCGTCGGTCAGCTCCAGCGTGTGCTCCAGCGTCGCGGCGCCGGTGCCGGGCAGGAACGGCAGCTCGTCGGCGGTCTCCTCGGCGACCACCCGCATGGCGGCGACGCGCTCCGTCACGGTGAGGGCGCCGGGTTCGCCGGTGGAGCCGCCGGTGGAGATGCCGTGCGAACCGGACGCGCGCTGCCAGCGCACCAGGGCGCGCAGGCTGTCGGTGTCCAGTTCGCCGGAGGCGGTGAACGGGGTGACGACCGGCGCGATCGAACCGCGGATCGCGGCCGGGTCGGAGCGGAACCTCATGACGGGAACTCCCCTGGGAGCGGGGCCGCGGACCTGGCGTCCACGGCCCGGAGGGTGGTGAGCTTGTGCTCGCGGGCGAACCGCTCGACGGTGTCGGCGGGCGCGCCGGCGCGCAGCAGCCGGACCAGCTCGGCGTGCTCGGCCACGGACTCGTGCGCCCGGCCGGGCACCAGGTTGAACGTGGTGCGCCTGCTGCGGTCCAGCCGCGCCCACTCGGCCGCGACCAGCTCGCGCAGCCGGGGGTTGGGCGAGGCCGCGCACAGCAGCAGGTGGAACTCGCGGTTGAGCCGGGTGAAGCCGAGGGGGTCGAACCGGTCCAGCGACGCGCGCATGGCCTCGTTCAGCTCCTCGGCGCGGTCCAGGCGCCCGGCGGTCATCCGGCCGTGCGCGACCGCGTGGCCCTCCAGCAGCGCCAGCGCCTCCATGCCGTGCCGGTACTCGTCCGGGTCGATGCCCGCGACCTGCGCGCCGACGTTGGGCTCGAACACCACCCAGCCCTCGGCCTGGAGGCGGCGCACCGCCTCGCGCACCGGCACCGGGCTCACGCCCAGCTCGCGCGCCAGCCGGTCGAACACCAGCCGCGCGCCGGGCCCGTACTCGCCGTCGGCGATCCGGTCGCGCAGCACCTCGTAGGCGTACTGGGTCTTGGAGCGGACCGGCGCGCTCACGGGACCCACCGCTCGTACTCTGCGCGCTTGGCGGGCCCCAGCGGGTACAGGCCGTCCACGGGCTCGCCCGCGGCGACGCGCTCCAGCACGAACCGCTCCTCGCGCTCCTGGGCCACGGCGTCGGCGGCCACCTCGTCGACCAGCGCGGGCGGGATGAGCAGCACGCCCTCGGCGTCGCCGACGAGCACGTCGCCGGGCCGCACCAGCACGCCGGCGCACGCCACGTCCACGCCGACCTCCCAGGGCACGTGCCGCCTGCCCAGCACGGCCGCGTGCGCGCCGCCGCTGTAGGCGGGCAGGTCCAGCTCGGCGAACGCGGGGCTGTCCCGCAGGCACCCGTCGGTCACCACGCCCGCCGCACCGCGCTTGAGGGCGCGCAGGGCGAGGATGTCGCCGAGGGTGCCCGCGCCGCGGTCGCCGCGGGCGTCGATCACCAGCACCTCGCCCGGCCCGATGGACTCCACGGCCCGCTTCTGGGCGTTCATGCCGCCGCCGCGCTCGGCGAACTGGTCCTCGCGCAGCGGCAGGAACCGCAGCGTGTGGGCCGTGCCGACCAGGCGCAGGTCGGGGCGGGAGGGCCGGAGGCCGGTCAGGAAGGTGTGGTGCAGGCCGCGCTTGCGCAGCTGCGAGGACAGGGTCGCGGTGGACACCCGGCCCAGTGCCCGCCGGGTCTCCGGCCGGAGGGCGGGCGGCGCGCCGCCGACGGCCAGCGCCCGGTCCGCCGGGGTGGCGCGGGGCCGCGCGCCCGGCGCGGGCAGCTCGTCGGCCTCCACGACGGTGTTGCGCAGCGGCTCGGCGTCGCCGACCGCCACCTCCACCACGTCGCCGGGACCCACCGCGGTCGCGCCGGTCGGCGTGCCGGTCAGGATGACGTCGCCGGGCTCCAGCGTGACGGTGCGGCTCAGGTCGGCGATCAGGTAGCCGAAGTCGAACAGCAGGTCCGCGCTGGTGGCGTCCTGGACCAGCGTCCCGTTGACCCACGTGCGCAGGCGCAGGTCGCGCAGGTCCACCCCGCGCGGGTCGAGCAGCACCGGGCCGACCGGGGTGTAGCCGTCCGCCCCCTTGCTGCGCAGGTTCGAGCCCCGGTCGGCGTGGCGCAGGTCGTGCACGCCGAAGTCGTTGGCCGCGGTGACGCCGCCGATGAACCCGGGCGCGTCCGCGCGCGACACCCGGTGCGCCCGCCTGCCGATCACCAGCGCGATCTCGCCCTCGAACGCGGACAGCTCGGTGCCGCGCGGGCGGACCAGGTCGCGGCCCGTCCACGACAGCGACGAGGGCGGCTTGAGGAAGTACGAGGGCTCGTCGGGGAACCGGCCGCGCTCGGCCGCGCGGCAGCGGAAGTTCAGGTGCACTGCGATGATCTTGGTCGGCGCCAGGCCGAGCGGGTGGCTCATGCCCGCAGCCGGTCCGGGACCGGGAAGTCGACGATGACCTGGCCGGTGCCGCTGCTGGGGAAGTAGTCGCACAGCTGCTCGCCGCGACCGGTGTAGGAGTCCCAGCCGAGGATGCCGAACAGCATCGCGGTGTCCGCCATGGCGGCTTCGCCCGCGCACCGCTCGTTGTAGGCCGGGAGCGCTTCCAGGAACTCCGGGACCCGGCCCTCCCGCCACTGCTCCAGCACCCGGCGGTCGGCCTGCTCGTTGAACGGGTCGCTGATCCGGTCCAGGTACTGCGACGACACCTCGTTGGGCGGGAACTGGTGCGACAGCGAGCCGCTGGCCAGGAACGCCACCTTCCGGTCGCTGCGCAGCGCGGCCCGCGCGATCGCCTCGCCCACGTGCCGGTTCTCCTCGACGGTGGAGTGGATGTTGCAGCCCACCGGCACCACCGCGAGCGGTTCGTCGTCGCGGTTCATGAAGTGCATCGGGACCAGCGTGGCGTACTCCAGGCCGAGGTCCTTCACGTCGTGCACCATGCCCTTCTGGCCGCCCGCGGCGATCTCCTCGCCGATCAGCCGCGCCAGGTCCGGTGCGCCCGGGTAGTCGTACTCCAGGTCGCGGATGAAGTGCGGCAGCTCGTGCGAGGCGTAGCTGCCCCGGTGCCTGGCCTTGCCGTTGACGTGGAAACCCATGCTGTTCATCCAGTGCGAGTCGGCCACCACGAACGCGTCCGCGCCGCGCTCGCGGGCCCTCCTGCCGACCTCGGCCAGGCCCAGTTCGGCGGGCCGGCGGATGCCGTGGTGCCTGCCGGGGTTGATCGACAGCCAGATCGACGGCACGTGCGTGATCTTGGCGGCCAGCACGACCTCACCCACGGTCACCTCCAGATCTCGGATCGTGTAGCGGATCGAATACGATCGCCGCGCGACGGCCCCTCGGGTCGGCGCTCAACCAGGTCTAACAGGGACCCGAGGTCCGCTCCTTGGCCAGGCGCGCACGGCGGTTGACGCCCGGCGCACCGCGGCGGGGACCGGGAAGCCGGCCCTTGACGCGCCGGGGCCGGCGGGGTGAGGGTGCTCGTCACCCGGTGTCACCGGGTTCGGGAGGCGACCATGTCCTACGCGCTGAGCACGGCGGAGGTCCCCGCCGCGCAGCGGTTCGACCTGTGGCAGTCGGCGGTGTCGCGGGCGTTCGTGCCGCTGGAGGCGTCCACCGGCGCGCCGTCGGGGTTCCGGGGCCGGCTGCGCGGCCAGAACCTGGGCAGCCTGGCGGTGTACGAGGCGTCGGCCGACGCGCACGCCGTGCGGCGCACCACCCGGGCGATCTCGCGCTCCTCGCCGGAGTTCTACAAGCTGAGCCTCCAGCTGCACGGCACCGCCCGGCTGAGCCAGGACGGGCGGCAGGCCGCGCTGCGACCGGGCGACTTCGCCATCTACGACACCACCCGCCCGTACAGCCTGGCGTTCGAGGACTTCTCCTCCACGCTGGTGCTGATGTTCCCGCGCGACATGCTGGTGCTGCCCAGCGGGCACGTGGCGTCGCTGACCGCGGTGCGCTTCGGCGGCGGGCAGGGCGTCGGCGGCATCGTCAGCACCACCCTGGTCCAGTTGGCGCGCAACCTCGACGACCCGGCCGTGCACGGCAGCGTCCGGTTGGCGCGCAACGTGGTCGACCTGCTCGGCACCGCGCTGGCCGACCGGCTGGACTACCCGGACGTGCCCGCCGAGTCGGCGCGCGCGGCCCTGCTGACCAAGATCAAGTCCTATGTGGAGGCGAACCTGGAGGACGCGGGCCTGTCGCCGGGCGACATCGCCGCCGCGCACCACATCTCGACGCGCTACCTGCACAAGCTGTTCAGCGAGGCGGGCACGACGGTCTCGGCGTACCTGCGGCACCGGCGGCTGGAGCGGTGCGGGCAGGACTTGGCGAACCCGGCCAAGCACCGGCTGTCCATCGGCGTGATCGGGGCGCGTTGGGGCCTGGTGGACGCCTCCTACCTGAGCCGCGCCTTCAAGACCGAGTACGGGCTGTCGCCCTCGGAGTACCGGAAGCGGTCGGTGGAGCACCGGACGAGCTGACGGGACACCACCCCCGCCCACCCGCCGTCACCCGTCCGCCACTGCCGCCCGCACCCCCGCCGCCCGCCCGTCACCCGTCCGGCCGCACCCGACCCCGGCACTTCAGCCACATGGCCCGGTTAGACGGCTGTGTAGTTCAGGGAACCCTGCTCGTGACCCGACGAACAGGAACGGAGCACCTCCGATGAACGTGACCCGGGAACTCGTGGCCGGTGGCGCGGACGAGTTCATGACCGTCCGGCACCTCGTGGTGTCGGGCAGCCAGTCCGAGGTCGGCCGCGCGCTCGCCGAGGAGGCCAGGGGCCGCGGCTGGCGGCCCGTGCCCGCCGACCCGACCGTCGGCCGGGCCCGCCGCGCCTGGTTCGAGGACAACTGGCCGCAGCACCACGCCCGCCTGGTGGGCGCCGCAGAGGTCGTCGGCGTGCCGCCGGAGGCCGACGACGTCCACCTGGACGGGCTCACCAGCCTGCCCGCCGGCTCGGCCTGCTCGGCCACGTGGAGCGCGCCGTCGAGGACCACCGACGGGCACACGCTGGTCGGCCGCAACTACGACTTCTTCACCCTCGGGCAGCGGCAGCTCGTCGCGATGATGTCCGGTGACGAGGGGCCGCGGGACGAGCCGCCGATGTCCTCGCGCCCCTACGTCATCACCAGCGTCCCCGACGACGGGCCGGCCACGACCGTGGTGACGATGAACGAGCTGGACGGCTGCATGGAGGGCATCAACGAGCACGGGCTCGTGGTCGTGCTGCTGGTCGCCGACGCGGAGAACACGAGCGCGCCCGTGCAGGCCGGGCCGCAGGTCGGCATCAGCTCGGGCCAGCTGCCCCGGTTCGTGCTCGACACCTGCGAGGACGTCGAGCAGGCCAAGCAGGCGCTGCTGACGGCCAAGCAGTACGACCTGGGCACGCCGCTGCACTACCTGGTCGCGGACCCGTCCGGCCGGGCCTTCGTCTGGGAGCACGGCCACGGCGGTGTCGAGCACATCGTCGAGGCCGACGGCGAGTCCCTGAGCGTGACCAACCACCCGCTCCACCGGCGGCCCGACCCGGCCGACCCGCCCCGGGACACCGAGCAGACCATGTTCACCCACGAGCGCCTGGAGAAGCTGGGCAGGCGGGTGGCGTCCGGCCCGATGTCGCCGGAGCGGCTGCGCGCGGCCCTGGACGAGGTGCGGTTCGACGGGCGCAAGGCCGCGGGCTCCCCGCTGCGCACGCTGTGGCGCACGGTCTTCGACCTCGACGACCGCACGATGGCCACGCGCTTCTACCTCGGTGACGCGGCCGACGGCGCACCCCGGTACAGCGAGGAGGTCGTCTTCCGGCCGGCCCTGGGCTGACGCGCGGCGCGCAGGCGGTCAACTGCCGTGCGCTCCTGGCCAACGGGGCGGCGCGGTCGGTCGCGCATCCTTCTCGGCATGCGGACCACCGGCCTGTTCATCGGCGGCGAGTGGGTTGACTCGACCGCGTCGTTCCCCACCACCGACCCGGCTTCCGGCGAGGTGCTGGCCCACTGCGCGGAGGCGTCCGACGCCGACGTGGACGCGGCCGTCGCCGCCGCCGGGTCGGCGTGGCCGGCCTGGTCGCGGGTGCCGGGCGCCGAGCGCGCCGCCCTGCTGTGGCGGTTGGCCGACCTGGTGGAGGCGTCGGCGGACGAGTTGGCCACCCTGGAGACGCGCGACCAGGGGCAGCCGCTGGCCGTGGCGCGCGGCGTGAGCGTGTCGGGCGCGGTCGCGCACCTGCGCCACTTCGCCGGGTGGGCGGACAAGCTGGACGGCGCGGTGCGCTCGGTGTCGTTCCCGGGCACGCTCCAGTTCGACCGGCGGGAACCGGTGGGGGTGTGCGCGCTGATCGCGCCGTGGAACTTCCCGCTGATGATCCTGGTGTGGAAGCTGGCGCCCGCGCTGGCGTGCGGCAACACGGCAGTGCTCAAGCCCGCCGAGCAGACGCCGCTGACCGCGGTCCGGCTGGTGGAGCTGTGCGCGGCGGCCGGTTTCCCGCCGGGCGTGGTCAACCTGGTGACGGGCGGGCCCGCCGTGGGTCGGGCTCTGGTGCGGCACCCCGGCGTGGCCAAGGTGTCGTTCACCGGGTCCACCGAGGTGGGGCGGGAGATCGTCGCCGCGTCGGCGGCCGACCTCAAGCGGGTGACCCTGGAGCTGGGCGGCAAGACACCGACCGTGGTGGCGCGGGACGCCGACGTGGACGCCGCGGTGGCCGGGACGGTGGCGGGCGGGCTGCTCAACAGCGGCCAGGTGTGCGCCGCCTACGCCCGCCTCTACGTGGACTCGGCGCGGCGCGACGAGTTCACCGCCAAGCTGGCCGACGCGGTGTCGAGGCTGCGGCTGGGCCCCGGCCTGGACGCGGGGACCGACCTGGGCCCGCTGGTCAGCGCCGAGCACCGGGCGCGGGTGGACGGGTACGTCCGGGGCGCGGTGGGCGCGGGCGCGGCCCTGGTCACCGGCGGCGCCCCGGTCGGGGGTCCGGGCCACTTCTACCGGCCCGCGGTGTTCGGCGACGTCACCGACGCCATGGCGATCGCGCGCGAGGAGGTGTTCGGCCCGGTCCTGGCCGTGCTCGGGTACGACGACGAGGACGAGTTGCTGCACCGGGTGAACGACTCGCCGTACGGCCTGGCCGCGGCGGTGTGGAGCGACGACCTGCGCACCGCGCACCGGTTGGCGGACGGGATCCGGGCGGGCGCGGTGTTCGTGAACATGCCCTGCGTGCCCGACCCGGCCGCGCCGTGGGGCGGTTTCCGCACCAGCGGCTGGGGTCGGGAAATGGGCTCGTACGCGTTGGACGCCTACACGGAGGTGAAAGGCGTCTGGATCCATCACGGCGCCCCCGTTACCGCCCAGTAGGGGCGGTTGTCCACCCTCCGAAGTGCGTACCGCCCTTCGGCCCATCCGGCTGTTGCCCCGAACGGCCCCGCCCCTTGTCGTCATAGGGGTGTGGGTTGCATCACACTTTCCACTCTGTGCGTAATACTTCGGTGTCAACGTGATGACGCGGTCGTGTCCGCCGGAGAACCGCGTTCGGGTTCGGGTGGAGAACACCGCAGATCGGCGCGGCTTTGTCGGAAAGCAACAAGGGCCGCCCTTGACATGTTCACATTCGTGAGGACATGGGTTCGGGGCGTTGACCGCACGGACCGAAGTGCCTTCACTACTCCACGTCATCGGGCCTGCCGCAGCGTGCCGTCGGGAGTAATGAATGGTCGACCGTTCCGATCTCGTCATCGCGGTGAACCCGGTGCACAGGCCCGCGCCCCGGCTGACCGCCGTCGTCGCCCGCGCGGGCGGCCTCGGCGTGCTGGAGCTGCCCGCGGCCGACCCGCGAGCGGCGGCCGACGCGCTGGAGCTGGCCGCGCGGTGGACCCCCGGGCCGTTCGGCGTCCGGGTCCGGCCCGGCTGCCCGGACGTGGAGCTGCCCGCGAACGCGACCACCGTGCTGCTCGCCGACCCGACCCGGGACCCGGGCGGGTTCCCCGGCCGCCGCGTGCTGGTCGAGGTGACCGACCTGGACGAGGCGCGCTCCGCCGTGGCCGCGGGCGCGGCCGGGCTGGTGGCGCGCGGCCGGGAGGCCGGCGGCCGGGTCGGCGAGCTGAGCACCTTCGTGCTGCTGCAGCAGGTGCTGGCCGCGGTCGACGTGCCCGTGTGGGCGGCCGGCGGCATCGGACCCCACACCGCCGCCGCCGCGGTCGCCGGCGGCGCGGCGGGCGTCGTGCTCGACACCCAGCTCGCCCGCTACCCCGAGGCCGGGCTGCCGCTGGAGGTCACCGCCGCGCTCGACGGCCTCGACGGGTCGGAAACGGTGCTGCACCGGGGTTACCGCGTGCTGCGCAGGCGCGGACCCGGCGTGCCGGACCTGCCCGCCGAGGGCATCGCGGACCGGCTCGGGGCCGACGACCCGCGCGAGCAGTTCCTGCCGGTGGGCCAGGACGTGGCGCTGGCGACGGTGTTCGCCCGCCGCTGGCGCACCCCCGGCGCGGCCGTGCGCGCGGTCCGCGACGCGGTGCTCGCCGCCCTCGCCGACGACGCCGCCCCCGCCGTGCTCGGACCGGGCTCCACCGGCGCCCGCCACCTGGGCACCGCGCTGCCGGTCGCGCAGGGCCCCATGACCAGGGTCAGCGACCGACCCGGCTTCGCCGCCGCGGTGGCCTCGGCGGGCGGGCTGCCGTTCCTCGCCCTGGCCCTGTCCGGCGCGCCGCAGACCCGCGAGCTGCTGGAGCGCACCCGCGACGAGCTGGGCGACGCGCCGTGGGGCGTCGGCGTGCTCGGCTTCGCCGCCGAGGACGTGCGCACCGCGCAGCTGGAGGTGGTGCGGGAGGTCCGGCCCACCCACGCGATCATCGCGGGCGGGCGGCCCGCCCAGGCCGCGGACCTGGAGGCCGCCGGCATCGCGGCGTTCCTGCACGTGCCCTCGCCCGGCCTGCTCAGGCAGTTCCTCGCGGCCGGCGCGCGGCGGTTCGTGTTCGAGGGCGCGGAGTGCGGCGGCCACGTCGGGCCGCGCAACAGCTTCCCGCTGTGGGAGTCCCAGGTGGACGTCCTGCTCGACCACCTCGCCGCGGGCGGCGCGGGCGAGGAGCTGACCGTCCTCTTCGCCGGCGGCGTGCACGACGAGCGGTCCGCCGCGATGGTGGCCGCGCTCGCCGCGCCGCTGGCCCGCGCGGGCGTCGGCGTCGGCGTGCTCATGGGCACCGCCTACCTGTTCACCGCCGAGGCCGTGGGCACCGGGGCGATCGGACCGGTGTTCCAGCGGCAGGTCGTCGCCGCCGAGCGCACCGACCTGCTGGAGACCGCGCCCGGCCACGCCACCCGGTGCGTGCGCAGCGGGTTCACCGACGAGTTCACCGCGCTGCGGGAACGGCTGCGCGCGGACGGCGTGCCCGACCGGGACGCGTGGGAGCGGTTGGAGCGGTTCAACGTCGGCAGGCTGCGCCTGGCCAGCAAGGGCCTGGAGCGCGTCGGCGACGAGCTGCGCCCGGTGGACGAGGACCGCCAGCGGGCCGAGGGCATGTTCATGGCGGGCGAGGTGAGCGTGCTGCGCGACGCCGTCACCACGGTCGCCGACCTGCACGAGTCGGTGGGCGCGTCCGCCGCCCGGTGGCTGCGGGACCGCGCCGGCGCGGTGCGCGCGGCACTGGCCGAACCCGTCGTGGCCGAACCGGCGCCCGCGCCGCTGCGCGTGGCCGTGGTCGGCATGGCCTGCGTGTTCCCCGGCGCGCCCGACCTGCCCTCGTTCTGGGCGAACGTGCTGGCCGGCCGCGACTGCGTCACCGAGGTGCCGGCCGAGCGCTGGGACCCCGAGGTCTACTACGACCCCGAGGGCGACGGCGAGCGCACCCCCTCGCGCTGGGGCGGCTTCCTGCCGCGGATCCCGTTCGACCCGCTGGGCTACGGCATCCCGCCCGCGTCGCTGGGCGCGATCGAACCCGTGCAGCTGCTCGCGCTGGAGGTCGCCCGGCGGGCCCTGGTCGACGCCGGCTACCCGCACACCGAAGCGGACCACCGCCGGACCTCGGTGGTGTTCGGCGCGGAGTCGGGCAGCGACCTGTCCAACGCGACCACGCTGCGCACCGTGCTGCCCTCCTACCTCGGGCAGGTGCCGCCCGCGCTGGACGGGCAGCTGCCCCGCCTGACCGAGGACTCGTTCCCCGGCATGCTGGCCAACGTCATCGCCGGGCGCGTGGCCAACCGCCTCGACCTCGGCGGCGCGAACTACACCGTGGACGCCGCGTGCGCGTCCTCGCTGACCGCGGTCGACGTGGCGTGCAAGGAACTGGTCACCGGCACCAGCGACCTGGTGGTGTGCGGCGGCGCGGACCTCCACAACGGCATCAACGACTACCTGCTGTTCTCCTCGGTGCACGCGCTCTCGCCCAGCGGCCGCTCCGCCACCTTCGACACCTCGGCCGACGGCATCGCGCTGGGCGAGGGCGTGGCGTGCGTGGTGCTCAAGCGGCTGGACGACGCGGTGCGCGACGGCGACCGGGTCTACGCGGTCATCGACGGCGTCGGCAGCGCCAGCGACGGCCGGGCCCTGGGCCTGACCGCGCCGCGACCCGAGGGCCAGCGCGCCGCGCTCACCCGCGCCTACCGCAACGCCGGCATCTCGCCCGCGCGCGTCGGGCTGGTGGAGGCGCACGGCACCGGCACCGTGGTCGGCGACCGCACCGAGCTGAAGGTGCTAACCGAGGTCTTCGCCGAGGCGGGCGCCGAGCCCGGCTCGTGCGCGCTCGGCTCGGTCAAGTCCCAGATCGGGCACACCAAGTGCGCGGCGGGCCTGGCCGGGCTGATCAAGGCCGTGCTGTCGGTGCACCACGGCGTCAAACCGCCCACGCTGCACCTGCGCGAGCCCAACGAGGCGTGGGAACCCGGGCGCAGCCCGTTCGCCTTCCACACCGCGGCGCGGCCGTGGGCGGCCGAGGCGGCCGACCGGGTCGCGGGCGTGAGCGCGTTCGGGTTCGGCGGCACCAACTTCCACGTGGTGGTGCGCGCCCACGAGCAGGCGCCCGCCGCGCACGCGCTGGACCAGTGGCCCGCCGAGCTGTTCGTGTTCCGGGGCGCGGACCCGGCGGCGGCCCGGCGCGCCGCGGCCGAGCTGCTGGACCACGCGCCCGGCGCGCGGCTGCGCGACCTCGCGCTGCGCGCGGCGACGCGGGCGGACGTGGCGGCGGCCCGCGGTGAGCGGGCGTGGCTGGCGGTGGTGGCCGCGGACGTGGACCAGCTCCGCGCGGCGGTGGCGGGGGAGCGCGCCGAGGGCGTGTTCCACGCCGACGGCGAACCGACCGGCCAGGTGGTGTTCCTCTACCCAGGCCAGGGCAGCCAGCGGCCGGGGATGCTGGCCGAGCTGCTGGTGGCGTTCCCCGAGGCGCAGCGGCACCTGAGGCTGGGCGCGCGGTGGGCGGACGCGCTGTACCCGCCGGCGGCGTTCGGCGAGCGCGCACTGGCCGAGCAGGTCGAGCGGATCACCGACACCAGGGTGGCGCAGCCCGCGCTCGGCGTGGTCGAGCTGGCCGCCACGGACCTGCTGGCCGGGGTCGGCGTGCGGCCGGACGCGGTGGCCGGGCACAGCTACGGCGAGCTGGCCGCGCTGGCGGCGGCCGGGGTGTTCACGCCGGCCGACCTGCTCGCCGCGAGCGCCGCGCGCGCCGACGCGATCCTGGACGCGGTCCGCGACGGCGACCCCGGCGCCATGGCGGCGGTGTCCGCCGACGCCGCCCGCGTCGAAGCCGTGCTCGGCGACCTCCCGGTGGTGGCGGCCAACCGGAACTCGCCCCGGCAGACCGTGGTCTCCGGGCCCTCCGACGCCGTGGCGCGGGCCGTCGGGGCGCTGCGCGCGGCCGGGCTCGACGTGAAGCCGGTGCGGGTGGCGTGCGCCTTCCACAGCCCGCTGGTGGCGGGCGCGGGCGAGGCGTTCGCGCGCGTGCTGGAGGAGCTGCCGCTGCGCGAACCGACCCTGCCGGTGTGGTCCAACCGCACCGCGGGCGCCTACCCCGCCTCGGTGGCCGGGGTGCGCGCCGAGCTGGCCGCGCAGATCGGCGCGCCCGTGCGGTTCGCGGAGCAGGTGGAGGCCATGCACGCGGCGGGCGCGCGGGTGTTCGTCGAGGTCGGCCCCGGCCGGGTGCTCAGCGGCCTGGTGGACGCGGTGCTCGGCGACCGACCGCACCGGGCGGTCCCCCTGGGCGACGGCCTGGTCGGCTTCCTCACCGCCCTGGCGCGGCTGGCCGTGGCGGGGGTGGACGTGCGCACCGGCCCGCTGGTGCGCGGCCGCGACGCGGTCGACCCGTCCGCCGCGCCCGCCGCGCCGGGGTGGACCGTCGACGGCCACCTGGTGCGCCGCGCGGACGGCACGGTCCAGCCAGGAGCACTGCAACCCGCCCGACGTGTCACGGAGGCGTTCGTGCCCGAGCACCACACCCCCGCTCAGCACACCACCGCGGCGTCCTCCGACGCCGTGATCGCGGACTTCCTGCGCACCAGCCGGGAGCTGATCGCGGCGCAGCGGGACGTCCTGATGACCTACTTCGGCGCGTCCGGCCAGGTGCCCGCGGTCCCGGCGCCGCCGGTCCAGGTGGCACCGGTCCAGGTGGCACCGGTCCAGGTGGCACCGGTGGTCGAGCCGGTGTCCGTCGCGGTCGTCCCCGAGCCCACCCGGCCGGTGGACGTGCTGGGCACGGTGGTCGCGGTGGTGGCGGAGCGCACCGGTTACCCGGTGGAGATGGTCGAACCCGGGCTGGACCTGGAAGCGGACCTGAGCGTGGACTCCATCAAGCGCGTGGAGATCGCGGGCGACCTGGCGGCCCGGCTCGGGCTGCCGCTGGACGGCACGACCGGGCTGGACGACCTGGCGAAGGCGCGCACGGCGGCGGGGCTGGCCGAGGCCCTGTCGGGCCTGCTCGCCGCGCCGGTGGCCGCCACGCCGGTGGACGTGCTGGGCACGGTGGTCGCGGTGGTGGCGGAGCGCACCGGTTACCCGGTGGAGATGGTCGAACCCGGGCTGGACCTGGAGGCCGACCTGAGCGTGGACTCCATCAAGCGCACCGAGATCGCGGGTGAGATCGCGGCCCGGCTCGGGCTGGACCTCGGCGACGGCTCGGGGATGGAGGCGCTGGCGGCGGCGCGCACGGCGGCGGCCATCGCGGACCTGGTCGGCGAGCGGGTGGCCGCCGGTTCTCCCGCCGCTCCCGCGCCGGCCGGCCTCGCGCCCGCCGGTCCCGCCGCCACGCCCACCGGCTCCACCCCGGCCCTCACCGGCCCCTCGTCCACCTCCATCGACCTCGCCCCCGCCGCCGCCTCCACCCCGTCCTCCGCCCCGGAGGCCGTGGTGGTCGCCCCGAAGCGGCTGGTGTTCGAGGAGTTCGAGCTGCCCGCCCCCTCGCTCGACGTGCGCGGCACGCGGGTCGTGCTGATCGGCGCGGGCTCGGACGAGGTCGCCGCCGGGCTGCGCGCGGCCGGTGTCGAGGTGGTCCCCGA
>NZ_JBHWIE010000162.1:0-16439 GCF_042732085.1 Actinosynnema sp. NPDC059797 | reverse complement strand
GCCCACAGCTGGGCGATCGCGTCGTGGTCACCGGTGGTCGGCTCCAGGTCCCGGTCCGGGATCCGACCCCACAGCCAGCGGTAGAGCCGCATGGGCGTGCCGCGCACCTCGGCGTCCGCCGTGGGGCCCTCGTCCGGCAGCAGCAGGTGCGCGGCGGCCGGTTCGGGGCCCGTGGTGGCGATCCAGGTCCGGCCCGGCGTGCGGATCGCCACCGAGCCCTGCCTGGTGCCCCGGACGCCCAGGAGGTCCAGCCGGTGCCCGAGCCAGAGGGACAGGATCTCGTCGATGCCGTCCTCGGCCACGTCGTCGTCGACCGGGTCGACCGGCAGCCCGGCGGCGGCCTGGACGTCCATCCGGTGCACGGTCGACTCGTGCGCCAGCCGCCGCGCCCAGAAGTTGTGGTTGCGCTCGGCGGGCCACCACGTCTCGCACGGGTCGTCGGGTTCGCGGACCCGCAGCGCGCGCACGAGGTCCCGAACCCCGCCGCGCACGTACTCCGGCAGCTCCTGCCCCCGTTCGGGGTCCTGCTGCCACACCAGGGGTTGGCTGCCCTCCCGCAGCCACGTCGACACCATCCGGTACGTGCTGCCCACGTGCCTCGCGGTCTCCCCGAGGTTGAGCCCGGGGCAGGCGGGCACCTGCCGCTCGGGGCGCTGCCCCTCGGCGGACGCGGCCAGGCGTTCGGCTTCCAGCTCCACAACGTCGATCAGGCGGTCGTAGGCGACCAGTCCCCTGCTCACAGTCCGTCCTCGTACGTGATCTCGTCGACCGAATGAGTGAACCGCGCCGGTGGGCGCGCCAGGTCGTTCGCCGCACGGGAGGTGGGCCGGCGGACCGGGCACCGGGTGCGGGGAGATCGGGAGGGGGAAGGTCGATGTCACTCTCGCGGCCTCCTCGCGGGCGTCGGACGGCGACGACCGCCGCGGGGAGACGGCGGCACTTGGCGGTGGGGCGCTTCCCCCGCCCCACCGCCAAGGCATAGCTCGAACAAACGTTCGAGCGCCGCAAGCTTATCCTGCGAGCCCGCCACTCCTCAACCCGAAGCCGCGTGGTCTCATGAACGGGTGAGCGCACTCGACCACCCCGGCATCCGCAAGGTGGCCGCCGTCCTGGCCGAAGCAGGGCACCACGAGGCGGCGGACGGGATCCGCGTGCTGGCCGACGCCGTCCGCACCGCCGCCGAGGCGGCCGCCGCGGTGGGCGTGCCGGTGGGCGCGATCGCCAACAGCCTCGTGTTCGCGGCGGTCCGCGACGGCGTCGCCGAGCCCCTGCTCGTGCTCACCTCCGGGGCTCACCGCGCGGACCAGGACCTGCTGGCCGCGCTGGCGGGCGCGGACCGCGTCGAAAGGGCCACGCCCGCGTTCGTGCGCGAGCACACCGGACAGGTGATCGGCGGTGTCTCGCCGGTCGGGCACCCCGCGCCCGTGCGGACCTTCGTCGACACCGCCCTGGAGCGGTACGAGGTGGTGTGGGCCGCCGCGGGTCACCCGCACGCGGTCTTCCCGACCACGTACGCGGGTCTGGTCGAGCTGACCGGCGGCACGCCGGCCGAGGTCGCCCGGTGACCGCCGCGCCGGCCCGGCGGCTGGTCGAGCTGTCCGCGCGCGAGCTGAACGCCCGGCTCGGCGAGGCGCTGGAGCTGTACGTCAGCGCGATGAACTACCCGCCCGGCACGGCCGAGCAGCGCGCGCCCATGTGGCTGGCGCACATGCTGCGCGACGGCTGGCGGTGCGTGGTGGCGCTCGGCGACGAGGACGAGCTGATCGGCATCGGCTACGGCTACCGCGGCGCGGTGGGCCAGTGGTGGCACGAGCAGGTGCGGCACGGGCTGACCATGGTGGCCGGGCCCGGCGCGGTCGAGGAGTGGATGCGCGACTACTTCGAGCTGACCGAGCTGCACGTGCTGCCGGAGGCGCAGAGCCGCGGCATCGGGGAGCAGCTGCTGCGCACCCTGCTGGCGGGCGTGCCGAACTCGCGGGTGCTGCTGTCCACCCCGGAGGGACCGAGCAAGGCGTGGCGGCTGTACCGGCGGGTGGGGTTCGTGGACGTGCTGCGGCACTACCAGTTCACCGGCGACCCGCGCCCGTTCGCGGTGCTGGGCCGCGCGCTGCCCCTGGGATGACGAACGCGGGTGGCCCCGATGGGGACCACCCGCGCCCGGGAGAACCGCCTAGAAGGGCGAGACGAAGCCCGTCGCCTTCAGGTACCTGCCCGCGTTGAGCCCCTCGATCGGGCGCAGCTTGGAGTACACGACCCGCTCGCCGAAGTTGCCCTCGACGGTGCGGACGTGCGTGGCCTTGCGGCCGGTCCGGTCGTACTTCACCTCGACCACGAGGCCGACGTGCGCGTGCATGTCCGGGTAGTTGCCGTAGACGACGGCGTCGCCGGGCTCCACGTCCCGCTCGGCGATGTCCTTCCAGCGGCCGTTGGCCTTGCCCCACTTCTGCCAGTACGTCGCCCAGTGGCCCTGGTCGAGCACCGACCCGCCGGGCGCGGGCCGCATCGACGGCCGGTCCGGCACGCCGGCGGTGGTCCACGCCCAGTTGACGAACACGCCGCACCACTCGGCCGGGCGCAGGATCCCCTGGCCCGCCAACTGGTACTTCTCCGGGTAGTAGTTGCCCCGGCCCTCGCGCTGGCCGACCTCGCGCAGGGCGTGGTCCACCATCTCCTGCCGGATCCGCCACTGCTCCCGGTCCGAGACCGCGCCGGGTTGCGCGTGCGCCGGGGCCGCGCCGAACAGCAGCGCACCGGCCAGCACGACGCCGAGCGCCGCGCGCATGGGACGCCTGCTCATCCCTCCCCCTCTCCTCGCCCGCACATCCAACACCGGGTCGGGTGACCTCGTCGTGAGGTCGGGCACCACCGCCCGACCACCCCGGTCAGAGCTCCGCGAGCCGCTCACGAAGAGTGTCCAGGCCCATGGCTCCCATCTCCAAGGCACGGGAGTGAAATTCCTTGAGGTCGAAAGTGCCGGCGTGGCGCGCGCGGGCCTCCTCGCGGGCCGCGAGCCAGAGCCGCTCGCCCAGTTTGTAGGACGGGGCCTGACCCGGCCAGCCGAGGTAGCGGTCGATCTCGTCGCGCACGTGCGCCGCGTCGGTGATGGTGCGGGTCAGCATGAACTCCAGGCCCAGGTCCGGGGTCCAGCGCTCGCCCTCGTGGAAGCCGGTGCCGCGCGGGACCTCCAGCTCCAGGTGCATGCCGATGTCGACGATCACGCGCGCGGCGCGGAACAGGTGCGCGTCGAGCATCCCCAGCAGGTCGCCGTCGTCCTCCAGGTAGCCCAGCTCGCGCATCAGCCGCTCCGCGTAGAGCGCCCAGCCCTCGCCGTGCCCGGACACCCAGCACATCAGGCGCTGGAACTCGTTGAGCCGCTCGGCCTGGTAGACGGCCGTGGCGACCTGGAGGTGGTGGCCCGGCACGCCCTCGTGGTAGACGGTGGAGACCTCGCGCCAGGTGGAGAACTCCTGCTTGTCGCCCGGCACGGACCACCACATGCGGCCCGGCCGGGAGAAGTCCGGGCTGGGGCCGGTGTAGTAGGCGCCGACGCCACCGCCGGGGGGCGCGATGCGGCACTCCAGCCTCATCAGCTCGTCGGGCAGCTCGAAGTGCACGTCGCGGACCTCTTGGAGGGCCTTGTCGGACAGCTCCTGCATCCACGACCGGAGCCCGTCCTTGCCGTGCACCAGGTAGCGGGGGTCGGCGTCGAGCGCGGCGGCGGCCTCGGCGAGCGTGGCGCCCGGCTTGATCCGGTCCGCGACCTGCTTCATCTCGGTCTCGATGCGGGTGAACTCCGCCCAGCCCCACTCGTACGCCTCGGCCAGGTCGAGCCGGGAGCCGGTGAAGTAGCGCGACTGGAGGCGGTAGACGTCCTCGCCGACCGCGTCCTTGGCCGGCGCCTTCGGCGCGAGGTCGGCGCGCAGGAACTCGGCGAAGTCGCCGTACGCCTCGGCGGCGGCCCTCGCGCCCGCCTCCAGGTCGGTGCGCAGCGCGCCGTCCGCCTTCGCGTCGGCGATCAGCTTCGCGAAGAACGACGCGTCACCGGTGCGACCCGCCCACGTGTCGCACTGCGCGGCGACCTTGGTGACCTGGCGCAGCGCCGCCACGCGGCCGGAGTCGGCGGCGTTCGCGAGGCCCGCGCGCAGGTTGGCCAGGGCGTCCGGCACGGCGGCGAGGCGCTTGGCGACGACCTCCCAGTCCTCGGTGGTGTCGACCGGCATGAGGTCGAACACCTCGCGCACCGACTGCACGGGGCTGGCGATGACGTTGAGGCTGCTCTGGGACAGTCCCGCCTCGTACAGCTCGACCTCCAGGCCGATCCGCTCCTGGAACACCGCCTTCGCGTCGGCCTCGGACTCGTCCGCGGGCTCGGCGGCGGTGATCTCGGCGAGCGCCTTCTTCGACAGCTCGTAGCGGGCGGCGTGCCCCTCCGGCGAGAAGTCGGTGATCCGGTCGTCGTGGCCGGGTTTGCCCATGTAGGTCGCCGTCAACGGGTCCGCTGCCGCGTAGTCGGCGACGTACTGGTTGCTGATGCCGTGCACGCCGGCCGGGGAGGTTGCCATGCGCCGCACGTTACCCGCGGGTCTTGTCACCCCGACAGGTATTTAGCCAGGCTCACGATCGTGTCCCGGCGGTCAACTTTTGACGGCTGCCGGCAGGATGGCCGGGTGCCCAGGGCCTCCGCGCTCCTCCTGCCCGTGCTCCTCCTCGCGGCGTTCGCGCTGACGGGGTGCGTGCGGCTGCACGCCGCGATGGCGGTGTCGCAGGACGACCGCGTGTCCGGCGAGATCACCGCCGCGACCCCGCCCACCCGCGACAACGACCCCGGCCCGCAGCTGAAGGTGCCGGAGGAGCTGGCAGGCCGGGTGACCACCCAGCCCTACCACCAGGACGACTACGTGGGGACGCGGCTGTCCTTCAGCGCGTTGACCTTCGACGAGGTCAAGGTCCTGGCGACGGCCACCAGCGCGTCGTCCAGCCGGTACCAGCTGGCGTTCCGGCGCTCGGGCGACCTGGTGACGCTGTCCGGGTCGGTCGACCTGACCCAGGTGCCGCCGGAGCGGGCGGACGTGCAGGTGAAGATCGCCTTCCCGGGCGAGGTGATCGACACGAACGGGCGAGAAGAGGACAACGCCACGATCGCGTGGGCGCCGAAGCCGGGCCAGGCGTCTATGATCACCGCGACCGTCCGGTACGCCGGGGCGAACGCCGTGTCCTACTTCGGGTGGACCATGCTGGTGGCCGGGCTGACCGGCGGGGCGGCGCTGATCGTGCTGGTGCTGGCCCTGGTGTCGCACCGGCGGAACCTGGTCGCCTGATCGGGTTGTCACACCCCGCGTCGCTGCCTCGTCCTGATGACATGAGGATGAACTTCGCCACCGTGGCGCCCGAGGCTTACCGCTTGATGCTCGAACTGAACTCCTACGCCGCCGAGAACGTCGACCACACCCTGCTGGAGCTGGTGAAGCTCCGGGCGTCGGTGATCAACGGGTGCGCGTTCTGCGTCGACATGCACACCACCGACGCCATGAAGGCGGGCGAGAACCCGCAGCGGCTGTTCGCGGTGTCGGTGTGGCGGGAGTCGACGTTCTTCAGCGAGACCGAGCGGGTGGCGCTGGAACTGACCGACGCGGTGACCAGGCTCGGCGAGCACGGCGTGCCGGAGGAGCTGTGGGCGCGGGCGGCCGAGTCGTTCACCGAGAAGGAACTGGCCGACCTGCTGGCGCTGATCATCAGCATCAACGGCCTGAACCGGCTGGCCGTGACGCTGGAGTCGGCGACCGAGCGGAAGTTGAGGAGCTGAGCATGAGGAACTGAACGCGGTGGTCGGCTCCGACTGGCCAACCCACCACCCAACGGGCCACTCCAGCCGGGCCAACCCGCCCAGCGGCCGAGCTTTCAACCCAACCGACCCCCACCCGGAGGCCCACCCAGCCCGACCACCCACCCAGCGGCCGGCCTCAGCCCAACCGACCTACCACCCGGCATCCGGCATCCGGCATCCGGCATCCAGCTCAGCCAACCTCCCACCTGGCAGCCCAGCTCCAGCCCAGCCAACCACCCACCTCGCCGTCCACTCCGACCTGGTTGGCTCCGATCTGGTTGGCTCCGACCTGGTTGGCTCCGACCTGGTTGGCGCGGGGATGTCGGGTGGGGCCGAGGTCAGTGGGTGCCTGCCCTGGCGGGGATCAGGCCCAGTCGGCCCACCACCTCGCGCGTCGCCTTCGAGCGGTTGAAGGTGTAGAAGTGCAGGCCCGGGACGCCCTCTGCGAGCAGCCGCTCGCCCATCTCGGTGACCAAGTCCACACCGGCCGCGCGGAAGGACGCCGGGTCGTCGGCCAGGTGCTCCAGTCGGCGTGCCACCGCGGCCGGCATGGGCGCGCCGGACAGCTCGACCGACTTGGCCAGCGTCCGGGGCGTGGTCAGGGGCATCAGGCCGGGCAGCAGCACCGTCTCGCAGCCGGTCGCCGCCACCCGGTCGCGCAGCCGCAGGAAGTCCTCCGGGTCGAGGAACAGCTGGGCGATCGCGAAGTCCGCGCCCGCCCGCAGCTTGCGCACCAGGTGCGCGGTGTCCTCGTCCAGGTCGCGCGACCTGGGGTGGCCGTACGGGAAGGCCGCCACGCCCACGCAGAAGTCGCCCAGCTCGCGGCACAACCGGACCAGTTCCTCGGCGTAGGTCAGGCCCTCCGGGTGGGCCACCCACTCGCCGTCGGGGTTGCCGGGCGGGTCGCCGCGGACCGCGAGGATGTTGCGCACGCCGACGGCCGCGTACCAGCCGATGACGTTGCGCAGCTCGGCCACCGAGTGGTCGACCGCGGTGAGGTGCGCCATCGGCACGAGCGTCGTCTCCTGGACGACGCGGGCGGTGGTGCGCACCGTCCGGTCGCGCGTGGAGCCGCCCGCGCCGTAGGTGATGGACACGAACGCCGGGTCGAGCGCCTCCAGCTCGCGGATCGCCCGCCACAGCACGGCCTCGTCCGCCGTGTCGCGCGGGGGGAAGAACTCGACGGAGAAGACGGGGTCTCCCCCGCTCAGGCGCTCGATGACGGACGTCATGCGACCAGCCTAGAGGCACGTTCGCAGCGTGGGACAGTCCTTCCACCTGCTGGACCACCCCCCGGTTGGGCGGCCGGGCGGCGCAAAGGTGACGATAGGACCGTGCCGCCCCACCCTTTGGACCTCGAACTGCCCAAGCACGTCGACGCCGCCCTGACCGGCTACCTCGCCGACCGGCGGTCACTGGGTGAGCGCATGGAGTCGAACTTCACCGGCGCGGTGGACGCGCTGGCCGACTTCGTCCTCGGCGGCGGCAAGCGCATCCGGCCCACCTTCGCGTGGTGGGGCTGGCGCGCGGCGGGCGGCGACCCGGACGGCGAGCTGGCGGGCTCCGTCCTCACCGCGGTCAGCTCGCTGGAGCTGATCCAGGCCTGCGCCCTGGTGCACGACGACCTGATGGACGCCTCCGAGACCCGGCGCGGCAGCCCGACCGTGCACGTCCGGTTCGCCGCGCGGCACCGCGCCGAGGGCTGGCTCGGCGAGCCCGAGCGGTTCGGCCTGGCCGCGGCCGTGCTGATCGGCGACATCGCCCTGGCCTGGGCGGACGACATGCTGTTCGCGGCCGGGCTGCCCACCGACGCGCTCCAGCGGCTGAGCCTGCCGTGGCGGGACATGCGCACCGAGATGCTGGCCGGCCAGTACCTGGACGTGCTGACCCAGGCGCGCGGCGACGCCTCACCGGACGCCGCGCTGCGCATCGACCGGCTCAAGACCGCCGCCTACACCGTGGAGCGGCCGCTGCACATGGGCGCGGCCATCGGCGGCGGCTCACCGGAGCTGGTGGCCGGGCTGCGCTCGTTCGGGGCCGACATCGGCGTGGCGTTCCAGCTCCGCGACGACCTGCTCGGCGTGTTCGGCGACCCGGTGGTGACCGGCAAGCCCGCGGGCGACGACCTGCGCGAGGGCAAGCGGACGCTGCTGGTCGCCCTGGGCATGGAGTACGGCGCGGACGTGCTGCACGACGCGCTGGGCCGCCCCGACCTGGACGAGGCCACGGTGGCCGCGGCGCGGGCGCAGCTGGAGGAGGTGGGCGCGGTGGCCGCCGTCGAGGCGCGCATCGCCGAGCTGACCGAGTCGGCGCTGCTGGCGCTCGACCGGGCGCCGGTGGCGGAACCGGCGGCGGAACGGCTGGCCGAGCTGGCGGTCAGCGCCACGAAGCGGGCCTACTGACGATGCGGGAGGTCTCGGGTCGCACCGACCACGTCGTCGTGGTCGGCGCGGGGCTGGCCGGGCTGTCCGCCGCGCTGCACCTGATCGGCGCGGGCAGGCGGGTCACCGTGGTGGAGCGCGACGACGTGCCCGGCGGCCGGGCCGGGCGGCTGGACCTGGGCGGGTACCGGTTCGACACCGGCCCGACCGTGCTGACCATGCCGGAGCTGGTGGACGAGGCGCTGAACGCGGTCGGCGAGTCGCTGGCCGACCGGCTGGAGCTGCTGCCCGTCGAGCCCGCCTACCGGGCCCGGTTCGCCGACGGGGCCGCGCTGGACGTGCACGCCGACGCCGACGCGATGGAGGCCGAGGTGCGCCGGTTCGCCGGTCCCCGCGAGGCCGCCGGGTACCGGGCGCTGCGCCGCTGGCTGACCGAGCTGTACCGGGTGGAGCGGGACGAGTTCATCGGCGCGAACTTCGACTCGCCGCTGGACCTGCTCACACCGAGGCTGGCGCGGCTGACCGCGCTGCGCGGGTTCGCCCGGCTCGAACCGTCGGTGGCGCGGTTCATCTCCGACGAGCGGCTGCGCCGCGTGTTCACCTTCCAGTCCCTGTACGCCGGGGTGCCGCCGCGCCGGGCCCTGGCCGCGTACGCGGTGATCGCCTACATGGACACGGTGGCGGGCGTCTACCACCCGCGCGGCGGGATGAGGGCGCTGCCGGACGCGCTGGCGGCGGCGGCCGTGGACGCCGGGGCCGAGTTCCGCTACGGGACCAGGGTGGCGTGGCTGGAGCGGATCGGCGGCCGGGTCACCGCCGTGCGCACCGCCCACGGCGAGCGCATCCCGTGCGACGCGGTGGTGCTCACCCCGGACCTGCCGACCTCCTACCGCCTGCTCGGCCACCGCCCGCGCCGTCCGCTGCCGGTGACCTGGTCGCCGTCGGCGGTGGTGCTGCACGCGGGCGTGACGCGCACGTGGCCGGAGCTGGCGCACCACACCATCTTCTTCGGGGCCGCGTGGGAGCGGACCTTCACCGAGCTGACCCGCCGCGGCACGCTGATGAGCGACCCGTCGCTGCTGGTCACCGCCCCTCCCGGGCAGGGGATGTTCGTGCTGGCGCCCGCGCCGAACCTGCGGCGGTCGGCGATCGACTGGGAACGCGTCGGCCCCGCCTACCGCGACGAGCTGGTGCGCACGCTGGAGGCGCGCGGCCTGACCGGGTTCGGGGACTCGATCGAGGTGGAGCACCTGGTCACGCCGCGCGACTGGGCCGCCATGGGCCTGGCCGCGGGCACCCCGTTCTCCGCCGCGCACACGTTCGCCCAGACCGGGCCGTTCCGGCCGCGCAACCTCGTGCTGGACAACGCGGTGCTGGCCGGCTGCGGCACCACGCCGGGCGTGGGCGTGCCGCCGGTGCTGATCTCCGGCAGGCTCGCCGCCCAGCGGATCACCGGCGCGGGCGCGCGTCGGCGGGCGGTCGCGCGCACGTGACGGACCTCGCCGCCGCGTACGACGCCTGCCGCGAGCTGCACGCCCGGCACGGTCGCACGTACTACCTGGCCACGCGGCTGCTCACGCCCCGGCAGCGGCTCGCCGTGCACGCGCTGTACGCGTTCGCGCGGTACGCGGACGAGATCGTGGACGACGGGCGTTCCGCCGACCCGGCCGCCGAGCTGGACCTGCTGGACCGGCAGCTGGCCGACGCGCTGGCGGGGCGCGGGTCCGGCGGCAACCCGGTCGTCGTGGCCGTGGCCGCCACCGCGCGGGACCACTCGATCGACCACCGGCTGTTCGCCGACTTCCTCGCGTCCATGCGGATGGACCTGCACGTGACGTCCTACCCGGACTTCGCGGCGCTGGAGCGGTACGTGCACGGCTCGGCGGCCGTCATCGGGCTCCAGCTGCTGCCGGTCCTCGGGACCGTCGTGCCGAGGGAGGAGGCCGAGCCGGCCGCCGCCGCGCTGGGCCGGGCGTTCCAGCTCACGAACTTCCTGCGGGACGTCGGCGAGGACCTGGACCGGGGGCGGGTGTACCTGCCGGAGGACGTGCTGGCCGCCCACGGCGTGGACCGGGAGCTGCTGGCGGACTGCCGGCGCACCGGGCGATCGGACCCCCGGGTGCGGCGGGCGCTGCGGCACCTCGTGGCGCACACCCTGGCGGTGTACCGGGAGGCCGAGGTGGGCGTGCCGATGCTCGCGCCGGTGTCGCGGCCGTGCGTCCGGACCGCCCTGGTGCTGTACCGGGGCATCCTGGACGAGATCGCGGCGGCCGACTACCGGGTGCTGGACCGGCGGGTGGCGGTGCCGGGGACGCGCCGGCTCGCCGTGGCGCTGCCCGGCCTGGCCCGCGCCCTGGTGGCCCGTGCCTCGGGCCGCTGACGTGCGCGTCCACCCGCCCCGGACCGGGCCCCGGGAGCACGACGTCCGGGCAACCCGTGCGGGCTGCCCGGACGTGGGGCTGGTGGTTCCGGTGTGGTGCGGGTCAGAAACCCATGGCCTGCGCCCGCCTCTTGACCTCACGGCCGCGGTCGCCGCGCAGCGCCTCGATCGGCGTGCCCGGCAGGGTCTCGTCCTCGGTGAACAGCCACCGCAGGATCTCATCGGTCGAGAAGCCGGAGTCGCGCAGCACCGTGATGGTGCCGGGCAGTCCCTTGACCACGCCTCCGGCGGCGAGGAACTGGGCGGGGACGACCAGCACGCCGTCGCGGCGCTCGGCGAGGAGCTGACCGTCGCGCAGCAGCTGGTGGACTCGGGTGATGGGCAGGCCGAGGCGCTCGGCGACCTCCGGCAGGTTCAGGACCTCCAGGTCGGGAGCCAGCACGTCGGCAGCGGCAGGAATCGCACTCACGTGCGTCACGATGCCACAACGACGGGAGCAACGCCCTGCGCCAACCGGGTGGTGGCCGTACACCGCCGGGTCACCCCTCCGACACCCCCTGTTCCGTGCGACTTTGACGCGGAACCCACACGCGCGCGTGGGACCATCCAGCGCACGGCAATCGGTCGGCACCACCCACCGTACGATCCACGGCTGTGGAAAGGTCGGCGACGAACGTGATCGGCGGGCTGCTCGAACAGCGCTACCGGGTAGGCGCCCTGCTGGCGCGGGGCGGCATGTCCGCCGTCTACCGGGGCGTGGACACGCGCCTGGAGCGGGACGTGGCCATCAAGGTCATGGACCCCAGGTTCTCCGCGGACCCGCAGTTCGTCGCGCGGTTCGAGCGCGAGGCGCGCGCCGCGGCCAAGCTGCACCACCCCGGCGTGGTGCAGGTGCACGACCAGGGCGTCGACGAGGACCGCGTGTTCCTGGTCATGGAGCTGGTCGAGGGCGGCACGCTGCGCGACCTGCTCAACGACCGCGGCACGCTCGACGTGCCGCTCGCCCTGACGGTCCTGGAGAAGGTGCTCGCGGCGCTGGCCTCGGCGCACCGGGCGGACCTGGTGCACCGGGACGTGAAGCCGGAGAACGTGCTGATCGGGCGCGGCGGCGTGGTGAAGGTCGCGGACTTCGGCCTGGTCCGGGCGATCTCGACGGCAGGCGTCACCAGCGACTCGGTAATCCTGGGCACGGTCGCCTATCTGTCACCCGAACAGGTGACCACCGGCAACACCGACGCCCGCAGCGACGTCTACTCGGCGGGCGTGCTGCTGTACGAGATGCTGACCGGCGCGCCGCCCTACGTGGGCGACAACGCCATCTCCGTGGCCTACCGGCACGTGAACGACGAGGTGCCGCCGGTGACGGGGGTGCCGGCCGAGGTGGCGGAGCTGGTGCGGCGGGCCACCCGCAAGGAGCCGTTCCTGAGGCCGGCCGACGCCGACTCGTTCCTGTCGGAGGTGGAGGCGGTCCGGGCCAAGCTCGGCCTGGTGACCGCTGACGTGCCGACGCCCGTCGCCGCGCCGGTGCCGCAGCCCGCCGGGACGCCGCCGGGCGGGGTGCCCCTGGGTGGGGTGCCTCTGGGTGGGATGCCTTCTGGCGGGGTGCCTGGCGGGGTGCCGGGTGCGGGGCCGGGCGGGGTGCCGCAGGCCGGAGCACCCCAGGCCGGGGTGCCGCTGCCCGGGACGCCGTTGGCCGGAGCGCCACTGACCGGGGTCGCGCTGCCCGGGACGCCACTGACCGGGACCCCGTCAGCCGGCGTCCCGCTGCCCGCGGCTCCGCTCTCCGGTGTCCCGTTGTCCGGCGTCCCGCTGCCCGGCACCCCCGTGCCCGGGGTCCCACCGCCCGGCACTCCCCTGCCCGGTACTCCCCTGCCCGGCGCTCCGCTGCCCGGGACAGCCACCGGAGAACCCGCCGGGGAACCGCTGACCCAGCGGGTCGTCCTCGACGACCCCACCGCGCGGCAGGTGCCCGCGCCGACCGCGACCGAGCAGACCGTGCACCTCGCGCCGGTCGGGGTGGGCGCGCCCACCGCGTTCGCCGAGCCGACCGTGCCGGTGCACCGCCCGAACCCCCTCGCGACGCCCGCCGCCGGCCCCCAGGGCACCCGGGCGATCCCCCGTGCCGCCCTCGTGCCGCCGCCCGAGGCACCGCTCACCGCGCCCAGGCCCAGACCGCGCCGCCCACCCCGCAAGAAGAAGACGCCCGAGCAGCTCCAGCAGGAGCTGCGGGAGCGCGGCAAGCGCCAGTTCATCACCTGGCTCAGCGTCGTGGTCGTGGCGGCGGTGCTGATCGGCGTCACGACCTGGTGGTTCTCCATCGGCCGGGTCACCAAGGTGCCCGAACTGGTCGGCAAGGACGAGTCCACGGCCGTCGCGCTGATCGAGGGCGCCGCGCTCAAGTACACGCAGTCCATCGAGAAGAGCGACACGGTCCCCTCGGGCCAGGTGATCAGCGTCGACCCGCCGGCGGGCACCGAGGCCAACCGGGGCGACCTGGTGCGGCTCGTGGTGTCCGGCGGCAAGCCCGTGGTGCCGCAGGTCCAGCCGGGCGTCGACACGGCGGCGGCCGAGCGCGAGATCGCGTCGGTCGGGTTGAAGTCGCAGCTCAACCCCGCCCAGGACCAGTTCAGCGACCGCGTGCCCAAGGGCAAGGTGCTCACCCTGGACCCCGCGCCCGGCACGCCCGTGCCCATCGGCTCGACGGTGACGATCGTCATCAGCAAGGGCATCGAGCCCAAGCCCGTGCCGAGCGTGACCGGCAAGTCCAAGGACGAGGCGTTCGCCGAGCTGTCCGCGGCCGGGTTCGAGCCGGTCGAGGGGCCGGCGGAGTTCTCCGAGTCCGTGGACGCGGGCAAGGTGGTGCGCACCGACCCGGCGGCCGGCTCGAACGTGACCGGCAACGACCGGCGCGTGACCGTGTTCACGTCCAACGCGGTGACCGTGCCGCAGGTCGAGGGCAAGCGGGTCGAGGAGGCCAAGCGCGAGCTGGAGAGGGCCGGGCTGAAGGTGGACGTGCAGTTCAACGACCGGGGCCGGGCGCGGGTGGTCAACCAGTCCGTGCGCGCCGGGCAGCGCGTGCCCAAGGACACCCGGATCGTGCTGATCGCCCTCTGACCCCGGGCCGGCCGACCCCGGCAGTGGAACGGCCCCCCACCTCCGAGGAGGTGGGGGGCCGTTTCGTTCGGGACCGACTCGCCCCGGCCGCAGGGCCCCAGCCGCAGGGCCCCAGCCGTCAGGCCTCAGCCGCGGAGCATCTCCGCGACGAGGAAGGCCAGCTCCAGCGACTGCTGGGTGTTCAGGCGCGGGTCGCAGGCGGTCTCGTAGCGGCCGGCCAGGTCGGTGTCGGAGATCTCCTGGGCGCCGCCCAGGCACTCGGTGACGTCCTCGCCGGTCAGCTCGATGTGGATGCCGCCCGGGTGGGTGCCCAGCCTGCGGTGCACCTCGAAGAAGCCCTGCACCTCGTCCACGATCCGGTCGAAGTGCCGGGTCTTGTAGCCGGTGGAGGACTCGTGGGTGTTGCCGTGCATCGGGTCGCACTGCCAGATGACCTGGTGGCCGGAGGCGGTGACCTTCTCCACGATCGGGGGCAGCACGTCGCGGACCTTGCCGTTGCCCATGCGGCTGATCAGGGTCAGCCGGCCGGGCTGGTTGTGCGGGTCCAGGCGCTCGACGTACTCGACCGCCATCTCCGGCGTGGTCGACGGGCCGATCTTCAGGCCGATGGGGTTGGACAGCAGCTCGGCGAACGCGATGTGCGCGCCGTCGAGCTGGCGGGTCCGCTCGCCGATCCACAGGAAGTGCGAGGACAGGTCGTACAGCTTCGCCTGGTCGCCACCGGTGTCCAGGCGAAGCAGGGCCCGCTCGTAGTCCAGCAGCAGGGCCTCGTGCGAGGCGAAGATCTCCGTGGTGTGCAGCGACATGTCGTTCACGCCGCACGCCGACATGAACCGCAGGCCCCGGTCGATCTCGCCGGCCAGCGCCTCGTACCGCTCGCCGGCGGGCGAGGTGCGCACGAAGTCCTTGTTCCAGTCGTGCAGGCGGTGCAGGTCGGCCATGCCGGCCGTGGTCATCGCGCGCAGCAGGTTCATCGCCGCGCCCGCGTTGGCGTAGGCGCGGATCATCCGCGAGGGATCCGGCACGCGCGCCTCGGGCGTCGCGACCAGGGAGTTCACGATGTCGCCCCGGTAGGACGGCAGGCCGAGCGCGTCGATGCCCGACGAGCGCGGCTTGGCGTACTGCCCGGCGATGCGGCCGATCTTGACCACCGGCAGGCTCGCGCCGTAGGTCAGCACCACGGCCATCTGGAGCAGGGTCCGGACGTTGGCGCGGATGTGCGGCTCCGTGTTGTCCGCGAACGTCTCCGCGCAGTCACCGCCCTGGAGCAGAAAAGCCTCGCCCCGCGCCACCTCGGCCAGGTGCCCGCGCAGGCGGTCGACCTCGGCGGGCACGGTGATCGGCGGCACGCTCTCCAACACGGCGCGCACGCGGCGCACCTGCTCGGAGTCCGGCCACTCCGGCTGCTGGGCGGCCGGGCGGGCGAGCGCGTCGTCCAGCCGGGCGCGCAGCTCGGGCGGGAGGGGCGGAAGCTCGGGAAGCGTGTCCACGGGCACGTCCACGGTCCAGTTCACACGTTAAAGATAGCTGTCCACACTCCAAGACGGACGCGGGTCCACCTCGGCATGATGTGGCTCATGTCTGACACCCGGTTGGATGATGGAACGGCCGCCCGGTTGCTGTCGTTGGCCGTGGAGAACCTCCAGCGGGACCACCCGACGCACTGGTCGCACGTGATCGCGGACGACGCCGGGCTGGTGCCGCAGCGGGAGCTGCACCCGATCTTCGCCGGGTCGTTCGACTGGCACTCGTGCGTGCACCAGACGTGGCTGGCGGTGCGCCTGCTGCGGTCGCGGCCGGGGCTGCCGGGTGCGGACGAGGCGCGGCGCGTGCTCGACTCGCTGATCACCGCCGAGCACGCGCGGGTCGAGGCGGCGTTCTTCGCCGGGCCGAGCGGCGGGTTCTGGGAGCGACCCTACGGGTGGGCCTGGCTGCTGGTGCTGGACGCGGAGCTGCGCACGTGGGGCTCGCCGTGGGCGGAGGAGCTGCGGCCGCTGAGCGGGGTGCTGCGCGAGAAGTACCTGGAGAAGGTGGTCGGTTCGCGGCTGCCGGTCCGCACCGGGACGCACGGCAACACGGCCTTCGCCACCGGTCTCGTGCTCGACGCGGCGCGTGCCGCCGGTGACGAGGAGCTGGCGGCGGCCTGCGCGGCGGCGGCGCTGCGCTGGCACCGGGAGGACGCCGGGTACGGCGGGTTCGAGCCGAGCGCGGGCGACTTCCTGTCCCCCGGCCTGACCGAGGCCGACCTGATGCGCCGGGTGCTGCCCCCGGCCGAGTTCGCCGGCTGGTTCGAGGCCTTCCTGCCGGACCTGGAGGAGGCCCGCTGGAAGTCGCTGCGCGAGCCGGTGCCGGTGGACGAGCCCGGCGACCCCTACGGCTCCCACCTGGTTGGGCTGGCGCTGTCCCGGGCCTGGCAGTGGCGCGAGATCGCCACCGCCCTCCCCCCGACCCACCGCTACACCCCGTTGGCCGGGGACGCGGCCGAATCACACCGCGAGGTGGGCCTGAACCACGTCTTCGGCCACGGCTACTACGCCGAGCACTGGCTGGGCACCTTCGCCGCCTACCTAGACCTGAACGCCTTCTAACCCCGCGTGTCCTCCACTCCGGCATCGCGTGTCCTCCAGTCGGACACCGCGAGTCGCGCACTCGGGACCGGCGATGCGGACCCGGAGGTGCGACACGCGGTGCCTGAGTGGACGACACGCCGTGTCGGAGTGGAGGACACGCGATGTCTGAG